>CAZXUP010000074.1:0-8675 GCA_964643815.1 uncultured Vampirovibrionales bacterium | reverse complement strand
CGCATTATGGCACCTACCTGCAGAGCGGTGGACAAATTACCAGTGCAGGCAGCGCGAACATGACATTGACCGCTATCGGCGGCAACAACTCAACCGGTCTTGTCAGCAGCACAGGCGGCAACCTCCTAGGCGACAATGCCATGACCGGTGACTTGACCCTGGTTGCGGACAGCCACAGCCTGGCCGATATCACGATTCGAACCGGTGGCACGCTGACATTCAGGCCATATACGCCTTCCACCAGCTTGGGGATTAACGGTGCGGCAGGCGATCTGCAACTGGGCAACGCGTTCCTCAACCTGATCGACACCGGCACCGTGACTCCCGACCGGGTGGTTTTCGGGCATACCACGGCGGGCGTCGGATTGGTTTCCATCAACCCCAACTGGAATTTGTCCGGCTATAACTTCCCGCTGGAAATTTATGGAGGCGGCATTGAGACCGGCAGCATCAACATGGGCAACAACTCCCTTCTGATGCATGCCCGCACCGGCGATATCACCCTGAATCCAGGCGCCGTCATCAGTTCCGGCGCGGCAAACAATGCGCTCATCCTGGCGGCGGATCGGGATTTCATCAACCTGTCCGGCAGCACGGCCCTGGACACCCCCAATGGTCGCTGGATGGTTTACGCCAATCATCACCAAACCTCCCAAATCAACGGCCTGGACCACACCAAGCTGTACCTCCAGAACTTCACTCTCAACCCACCCGCATCCATCCTCACGGCGGGCAATCTGTTTCTGTTTCGTTCCACGCCGTTCGTCCCACCGCCGCCAAGCAGCACAGCACCAGGCGTCGGTATCTGGCTGCTGAACCCGGAGCAAAGTCCCAACAGCGTCCGGCCCAAAGAGTACTGGCATCACCAGAATTATTACGCCCAACTCAACCAGGCAAAAACCCCTCATCATTCCGAGTTGTTTGAAATGATTGAAAATTTTACCAATGCCGACATCCTGATCCGGGGCGACGAGCACAAGCACATCACTGACAAGTATTCCGCAGAACGCAGACAAGACGAAAAAGAGGCTGAACCAATTCTTCCTTGATTGGCCGCCATGCGTTTCAATTTACTTGTTTTCCGATTCCAGCTCCCGCAACTGTCTAGCCTTGTTCACCCTCAACTCTTCGTATTTCTTTTTCATTTCAAAATCCACGGAGACCGGGACTTTGTTGGTGACAATATCAAACACGGGCGAACGCTCCTGCGCCAGCCTCACCAGCCTGTCTATTTCCAACTCCGACGCATCGGATTCAATCCTGAAATGCACTCGAATATTTTCATAACCATTTCGCATGGCACCCGGCATTCCAAGAAAACCACGCACATCCAAATCGCCTTCCAGGTGAGATTCAACGGATTTCAGCTTGATGCCGCGCGCAGCTGCATGCGCAACCAGCGCCGTGGTCAGACATCCTGAAAGCCCAATCAGCACATATTCAACCGGGTTGGCGCCACGGTTTCCACCCAGCAGCACCGGCGGCTCGTCTTCTTCAAACGACATGGGTTTTTGGCGAGACGTATCCCGCTGGCCCGCCTCGTAGAATTCTTCCACGATGGCGCGGTTGTGGGTGCCGTCCACCCACTGGTTTCGAGCCACAAAGTTAAAGTGCGCCAGTTCGGGATTATTCTCGATTTCCCCCATCGTGTGCCGAAGCTCTTGCGTATCAATGCCGTTCATCAGGCGCTGCACCATAAAAAAAACCCTCTCTCGCCATTGTATTCCCTCTGATTGTCTTTGCCAGGATACATCTACACAATCCCCTCACTTGGCTATTTACAACACCAGACACGGCAAAAATATTAAGACTCTAAATAAAAATGTTTTTATACTTTTTAATTTATCACCTCAAAAACCAGATAAAACCGAACATTTTACGGTTTCAGGGAGAGATGGATTTATATTTTAATAAATTTTGCCTGCTAAATTTAAGAGATTGTACTGTTATTTATTTTAAACTACTATAAGCGTACTAAAAGCTTATACCCGCCTCTGCAAAACACTGCCAAGACATTGTCGATTTCTAAAAAAGATAGGAAAGCACCCATGAAAAAAGCTGCTGCCTTGATGGCATTTTCCATCCTCGTCTCCTCCGCCCATGCTGATGGACTTCTACCTCCAAAGGCAACAGAAGTACCTCCTTTAGCCGTTATTGAAATCAAAATGCCAAATGGCACTACCCAAAAAGGACTTATTCGGGATGGCGTTTTTATTCCTATTCAAGATCCAAGCAAGCCTGACGAACCGGCAGCAGCAGTACCTGTACAAGGCTCTGTAAAAGTTACAGCCCCGCAGGTTGATATTACACAATCCACAGTGGAACTTCACTCCAGGTTAAGAAAAACCTATACTGGATACGCATTTGTCATTTCAAATAATTCTCAGGTTCCCATTGAACTACTTCATGGGGAAGTAATTAACGGAGTGAACGGACAAGGAGCAGCTCTTGGGGCACAGAAATCCAGTGCAGCAGCCATTGGGACAACAATTGGGACAGGAGTTGTTACTGGATTCTTAACACTTGGAATCAGTACCGCAGCCAGTTTAGTTGCCTCTCCTATTATCTATGGGGCCAATAAACACAAAAATACAAAAACCATTGGAGAAGGCGTCGGCTTTTCCAACCAAGTACCTATCGGGGCACTAAATCCGGGTGATAATGCAAAATTTTCAACATTAGTACCAATCAGCCAGAAACCACAGTTAAAAGTAACTTTCAAAGAAATAAGCAGCAATGAGATTTTTTCGGTGAGTAAATAACACTTCAAGCGTGTGGACAGTTATTTAAACCCAAGGAAGTACTATGAAAAAAATCATTCCTTTATTTCTCTTACTCAATCTATCCATCAACACAACCTCAGCCTGGGCCGTTGGCGAGGATGACCCTTTGTGGAATAAACCCTCCTATGAAAAAAAAGTAATAAACATTGGCAGAAAGCTGTTGGAAGCCAATGGAATTACAGAAAACATTACTTTTCAGGTTGGACACCGACGTATAAATGAAAAGTCCAACATCAACGCAACGGCAGAAGAATGGTATGCCACAGTCACAGTGGAAGATGGACTTTTAAAGTTGATCGAAAGCGACGATGAATTGGCATTTGTCATAGGCCACGAAATCGCCCATATTACGCAACGGCATGGCTCCAGAGAGAGAAGCGGAAGCAGGGCGCGCGGACTGTTAATCATGCTTCCACTGGTTGCTGCTGGCGCGTTGACAGGACCTCTAGGTGCTGCTGCAGCAGTCCCTGCAGCCACCGTGCTTGGACCGAGAATTAATCAGGCGTTTACCAACAAGCAAAGCCGCAACCATGAAACAGACTCAGACCTGATTGGACTGGAGTATATGGCGAAAGCAGGTTACGACCCTAGAAAATCAATATCAATCGCTCAAAAGATCTTTGGAGATGGGAGCAGACATACCATTTGGCGTGATCATCCAGCAGGAAGCGAGCGCATTCAAGCCCTCACAATGGCAATCAGTCGAATTCAGACCACTATGCCGAATCAACAGGCGACAGCAGAAACGGAATCGGTCCAGATACAAGCCACCTCTGCACAGCCTAAATCAGAAGCGCCAAACATCTCCGACCATCTGCAAAAATACCTGCTGAATCCAACTCAAACCCCAGCGCAAACCAAACCTCCTTCTGCCAACCCGACCATCTCGGAAGCAAAGCAACCACCCAAGCAAATAGAACCAACACAAGAACAAGCCCTGCCACAGGCTGCGACACAACCCGCTTCTGTGCAAGAAAAGTCCAGCGTTCCAGATTATCTGGAAAAATACCTGGATACTAACAAGGCTGCAGCAGAACCAGCCAAAGCCACCTCGTCCGATGCTCCCGCAACCGACAGCAACCCGAAAACCATCACACCCACGAAAGCAACTTCTCCATCTGCCAAAAAACCCAATGCCGTCAACAAGGACGAAGCGCTGAAAGCTCTGGAAGCGTTGAAAAATCAGGGATTGCTGACCGTGGGAGAGTACGAGAGAAAGAAAAATCGACTCTTAAAAAAATAATCTCCGACACACATCGCTCCGATACCAAGTTTTATAGCAACCCCTCTTTTAACGCTTTGACGGCAACCTGGGTGCGGTCATCCACGGCCAGTTTCTGGATAATATTACCCACATGGGCCTTGGCCGTGTGATTGGAAACTGCCAGTGCCGCGGCAATTTCTTTGTTGCTTTTGCCGGAGACAATCAGATTGAGCACTTCATGTTCACGCTCGGTTAGTTCTGCGTTATAGCGGCGCTTGGGATGGTGTGGATGCATCCCGCTTGCAGAATCATCCAAATTGCCGGGCAGTGCCTGCCGGACCAATCCCGCAATGGCAGGGTCCAGCCAGGTAGCCCCTTCCATCACCATATCCAACACCTGTAACAGACGATCCATTTTGATTTCTTTCATACAATAGGCGTCGGCGCCCGCCACCAACGAGGCCAGCACTTCTTCCGGATTGCTGATGGAGGTCAGCATCACCACTTTGGTTTCCGACAATTTTGCCTTGATTTCCTGCGTGGCCATGATGCCGTTCATCACGGGCATTCCCACATCCATCAGCACAATATCCGGCTTTTCTTTCAATGCCAACGTCAGGCCCTCTTTGCCGTTTTCCGCCTCCCCCACAATGCGAATCCGCTCTTGCTCCCCCAACGCCATGCCTAAGCCATAGCGGGCCAGCTCATGATCTTCCACAATAAGCACTTTCAATGGCTGGGCAATGGTACTCATCAGGCTTCCCTCTGCATGACAGGTAAAGTGACGTAAAACGTGGCGCCTTGTCCCACCGTACTATCCACTCGAATATCACCGCCATGCAGCTTCGCAATCATTTTGCAAATGGATAAGCCCAAACCCGACCCAATTTGCTTGCGCGTTTGCTCTACGGCAAAATAGCGATCAAACAGATGCGGCAATATTTCAGCGGAAATCCCCGGCCCGTTGTCCTGAACCCTGAATTCTAGCCAGGCTCCTCGTACTTCCGCATCAATGACGATACGCCCTCCCTCCGACAAACTCTGAAGCGCATTACCCAGCAAATTTACCAGCACACGCTTGAGTTGATCGGCATCCGCTTCAAGAGCTTCCAAATCTTTCGGCACATGATTGTGCAAATCGACATGACGGCTCTCCGCCAATGGCGACAGGGTATCGCACACTTCGTCCGCCAGTGCCTGCAAAAAAATGGACGTTGGCCTCAACTGGATTTTCCCGGCTTCGTACTGATAAATTTCCAGCAATTTATTCACCATATCCAACAGGTTTTCATTGTTTTTAACCAGCCGATCAAGCAACCCCTGCATTTTTTGGGGTTGACTGCACTGCTGCCCCTGCAATAATTTTAACGCCCGCTGCTCAGCCACCAACGGCGTTCGAAGATCATGCGTGAGTGCAGAGACAAAGGTTTCACGGACTCGCTCACCTTCCTGTAAACGAATCAAGGTATCCAGAAGCTCCCGGTTCGCGCGCTCCAGTTCCGAGGTTCGCTGACGTACCCGATCCTCCAATCCTTCGTTCAGCAAGCGTAATTCTTTTTCAATGCGCTTGAGATAGGTAATATCCTTGTTGCTCACAGGAAACGATGCCCCCGCTTAGTTTCTCTATTGTCTTACTCGACGCAATGGCGGTCGAAGCGTTTCAAGACACAGGGCTCCCACAATCGGCTATTCGCACAATGGCTAATGACCCGGCTCGCCAAACGGGGGATTTACCACCTGAGCGAAACCCTTACGATGACAACAGAAAAAAGCCTTGATAACCGGCTATTCATCCAAACAGCAAGGATTGCCCCAAGGATGGCTAACGATGGAACCACCACCTGTTTCAAACACCCTGATCAACCTGGAGGATTTTCCGAGTTACAAGCCTCCCGCAGGCCAAAGCAAGCTCATCCCCCATACTGCCGACTATTTAAAATTGCTTGTGGACACCAAGCTCTCCAACGGCAACCGATCTGTGGAATTACCCTCTTTGAGTCTATTAGCAGATTTTTTCAATTGTTCCCATCTGGCCATCTACGATATTTTTCGCGCGTTGCAACTGCAAGGATACGATTATCAATTTTCCAGTCTGGATAGAGCGGTTCTGGTCTGGAAGAACACGCTTGACGAGAAGGAGAGTTCATCATGAAAATACTGCTTCCCATCGATGGATCGGATTGTGCGACCAACACATTGTTTTGGGCCGCCGCCACGTTTGATAAAAGGCAGACCGAATACTATCTGTTGTTTGTGATTCCGGTGCTCCCGGACTTGAATGCGGTGGAATACGACATTGCCGACACAAGCGCCATGCTGAGAAAAGCGCAAACCGAACTGGAGCAGATGGGCTGCAATGTCGTCAGCGCCGAATATCTGCTGGGCGATACCGTGGATCAAATCTGCCACTATGCCGATGAGATTGATGCGGATCAGATCGTCATCGGCACCCATGGGCGCACAGGCCTGGTCCGGCTACTGATGGGCAGCACCAGCGCCAGAGTGCTGGAACACTGTCGCCGCTCGGTGACGGTGCATCGCAACATCGAGAAAAAGCCTGCCTACAGCGTACACACGGAATCCCAGACGGACTTCGGCAATACGCTTTTATAAAGCCTCAGCGAGTTAAAACGATTTTTGTCCGCGGCTGCTGGGCGGCGCTACCTTTTGAGTGGCTAGCGCGCCGGGTGCTTTCGCCTGATGAAGCTTCTTGGAAGCCGTGGAAGATGAATACATCTGGTTTTTAGCTTCCAGGATGTCCATAATGGACTGGGCTGCCTTGGGATCGGTGTGCCGAGGGTTCACGTTGCCGATGACGCTCAATACTTTTTCAATTCCGTTCAATTCGGACGAGCCGGACAGCTTGGTGTCTGCAGATGCCACGCCCAGACAGAGCAGGCCAAGTGCCGCAGTGATGGTCAACAGGGTTTTCATAGCCAAACCTCCGAAATTCCTCAACCATTCCAAAACAGTTGCTTTAAAACATCGTTTCAAACGCCTGTTCGGCCGATTATTAATATAAACACCGAACAAGAGCCCCAAGTGCGCTTTTGTGAAGAAAAACTTCCTGACACCTGTATTATGCCCATCATCGTACAGAAATAACGCTCAGATTGCTATCCGTCTACCGGGGGATGTAATGATTCATTACAGGGGTTCAGCGGACATTCTTTAAGCTTTTAGCATTCACAACCCCTGTAGGTAACCCTGTCATTCCCGCGTAGGCGGGAATCCAGGCCAACAAGTTGGCTTTAAACCAGATTGGCAATTTGCAGCTTTGGCTTACTGGCTTTTAGGCTCATTTCTCCTGGATTCCCGCCTGCGCGGGAATGACAGAGAGAAAGCTAAATAAAGGTTTTCTCGTAGCTGTGCAAGCCGTGGACGCCACCTTCCACCTGGGCCGCATGCGTGCGAAGCTCAAAGCCCAACTGACCGGCGTACAGGCGTGCTTGCAGCTCTTGCAGGCTCCGGCTGCCCAGGTCTTGCAGGCCGTGCTTCACGCCCTGCGTCAGGTACGGGACAAAGCGCTGAATCGAACCTTTATCCACCACGGCCCCGCTAACGCCCTGAGCCACCCGAATCTTGTCGCCTTCGCTAAAGTACCGCTTGGCGCTGCCCTTTTTCATGGCTTCCAGAGACCCCATGCCCCGGTATTTTTTCAGACGAATGCCATCCTGGTAGAAGTACTCACCCGGCGCTTCCTCGGTGCCCGCCAGCATCGAACCCATCATGACGGTGGATGCGCCCAGCGCCAGCGCCTTGATGATATGGCCGATGGTGGAAATACCTCCGTCGGCAATCACGGGCACGCCAAATTCGCGCGCATACATGGCCGTTTTATACACGGCGGTTGCCTGCGGGCGCCCACAGGCCATCACTTCCTGCGTGGTGCAGATAGAGCCCACGCCCATCCCGATGCGCAAGCCGTCCACACCGGCCTGAATGAGATTTCGGGCCTGGTTTTGCGTCACGATATTGCCGCCAATCACTTCCAGATGGTCGTACTTGTTCTTGAGGTACTCGATCATCTGGATTTGATAGACCGAATCACCTTGCGAGGAGTCGAGAACCACCAGGTCCAGCCCGGCTTCCACCAGGGCATCGAGTCTTTCCCGGTCTTCGGGGCGCGTACCGACCGCCGCGCCCACTAACAGGCGCTTGTTCACCGGCTCTTTGGAGGCCAGCGGGAAATCGCGGTTTTTCTTCAGGTCGTTGCGAGAAATGAGCGCCACAAACTCGTAATTGGCGTTGACGATGGGCAGTTTGCCCTTTTTGCTCTCTTTCAGGATCTGGTTGGCCTCTTCCAGCGTGCAGCCTTCTTTGGCCACTACCAATTCACGGGTCATCACGTCCGAAAGGAGCAGATCGCGGTCCTGGATAAAGTCGATGTCCCGGTTGGTGACGATTCCCAGCAGTTTCGATCCCATCTGGCCGTTTTCGGTAATGGGAACACCCGAGAAGTTATACTGCTTCTTGATCTCGTCGATATCCCGAATTTTGTGGTTGGGGCTGAGGGTCAGCGGGCTGGTGATGAAGCCGTTTTTGTAGCGTTTGACCCGGGAAACCTGCTCATGCTGCTCTTCAATGCTGTTGTTGTAGTGAATAATCCCCATACCACCCAAAAGCGCCATACTGATGGCCATGTCCGCCTCGGTCACGGTGTCCATCGCCGATGACAGGATCGGAAT
>CAZXUP010000073.1:0-10756 GCA_964643815.1 uncultured Vampirovibrionales bacterium | reverse complement strand
CAGCACCTGCTGCATGTCTTCAAACCCGCCCTGCTCCAGGTGCTGATCGAGGCGGTCGCTCAGCGCCTGGGCGTCATGTCCGTTCAGCCACAGCAACGCCTCGTTAAAGCTGCTGACCAACGGCCCGCGTGAGGCCGTCGATCGAGCAAACAAATCGCGTTCCGGCAGCCTGAACGGGTTGGCTTTCGCCACCTGCAAGGGCGGAACCGCAGCAAAGGGGTTAACTGTCACCGGCGCCGCATTGTGGATCGTCTCTCCACGCGGCACGAAGCTGAATATTTCCACAGAGCGCCTCTGGCTCAAACCATCTTTTCTTACGTAAAGAATATTGTAACAAACGCTGAGCCTATCGCATCCTCATATGATCAAGACCAGCTCATCAATAACCGAAAAGCGCCATTGCCACAGCCATCAGCGCTATTTTTCTTTTTTAGGATCAACAGATCTATTTGAACACGGGTTTAAACCACATCTATAAAGCGGAATATCACGGCTCGCCTTTCTATTGTCCCAGCACGCCCTGTCATTCCCGCGCAGGCGGGAATCTAGGGAAAGTGAGTGAAGAAATCGGCAAGCTGTAGCATTCTGAATCAGCTCGGACTAAAGCCAGCTTGCTGGCCTGGATTCCCGCCTGCGCGGGAATGACAGCAGAATCGGGAATGACAGAGACGTGCGACAGGCCACAAAGCCCTGTGAAGTCAACAGCGTTTAATGCGCCAAGCCCGAAAGCTGCTCTTCAAGGGCCTTCACCTGCTTGTTCACTTCGCTCAGGCGAGCCTTGTTCTTCTCAATGACGTTCTCGGGCGCGCGCTCCAGAAACTCGAAGTTGCTCATCATCTTGTCCAGTTGTTCTTTTTCCTTGAACAAGGCCACCAGCTTTTTGCGGACGCGGTCCAGTTCCTGCTCCACATCAATCAAACCAGCCAGCGGCACCACCACGCGACTATGGCCCACCACGTTGACGGCGGCCTGCTCGCCCTTGCCGTTCATCACGTCATGAATTTCCAGCGCATCCAGCTTAATGAAGTGGTTGAGGATGGCTCGTCCCGTTTCAATCGCCTCGCGCTCCATTGTTTCGGTCGTCACCACAAACACTTTGACCGGCTGCTGATGCGGCACGTTGTATTGCTGGCGAATGTTCCGAATCGCGCGGACGGTTTCCAGTACGTAATCAATGCGCTCGCTGATGCCCGCATCAATCAAGGCTTCATTGGCCTGCGGGAAACGGGCGATCATGATCGACTGGTCTCGCCGGTGCGGGAGTTTCTGGAAAATTTCTTCCGTGATGTACGGCATAATCGGATGCAGCAAGCGCAACGCCCCATCCAACACATGCAACAGAATGCGCTGCGTGTTGGCGCGCAAGGCCGGGTCCTGCATCTGCTTCTTGGCATATTCCACATACCAGTCGCAAAAGCCGTTCCAGACAAACTCGTAGAGCACGTCAGACAGTTCGCCAAACTTGTATTCGCTCAGCAACTGGTTGGCCTGCCGCACTGCCATGTTGTAACGGCTGAGAATCCAGCGATCCATCAGGGATAAGCTCGCCGTATCAATCGGCTGGTTATCGACTTTGGCGCCTTCTTCCGGATCGATGTTCATGAGCACAAAGCGCGAAGCGTTCCACAGCTTGTTGCCAAACAGCTTGCCCTGCTCGATTTTGTCTTTCGCCAGCTTGATGTCTTGTCCGCCGTAGGTAATCAACGATGTCAGGCCAAAACGGAAGCCATCGCAACCCATCTCGTCAATCATCTCGACCGGATCGACCGTGTTTCCCTTGGATTTACTCATCTTCTGGCCTTTTTCATCGCGAATGAGGCCATGAATGTACACCGTGTTAAATGGCGACTGGCCGGTCAATTCCAGGCCAAACATCGTCATTCGGGCCACCCAGAAAAAGATGATGTCAAAGCCGGTCACCAGCACATCGGTGGGGTAGAACGCCTTGTAATCCGGCGCGTTGGTATCGGGCCAGCCCATCGTGGAAAACGGCCACAAACCGGACGAGAACCAGGTATCCAGCACGTCCGTGTCCTGCTTAATCTCTTTAGAGGCGCAATGTTCGCACTGATCCGGCGCGTTCTCGGCCACCGTCACGCCACGACAGCTCTCGCAATGCCAGGCTGGAATTTGATGCCCCCACCACAACTGGCGAGAGATGCACCAATCCTGGATATCGGTCAGCCAACGCACGTAGTCTTTCGTCCAGCGCTCTGGGATGAACTTCAACTCGCCCTTTTGAAGCGATTGCAGGCATTGATTGGCCAGGGGAGGCGTTTTGACGAACCATTGCTTGGAGAGCAGCGGCTCAATCGTCGTCTGACAACGCTGACAGCGCCCCACCCGGTGATTATGCTCCCGTTTTTGCACCAGAAAGCCTTGGGCTTCCAGCATGGTTTCAGTGCGCTTGCGAGCATCAAAGCGCTCCAGACCACGAATTTCTTCGGGAATGAACGCTTCCGGCTTGATGTGTCCGCGCTCGTCAATCACCCACACCGGGTCCAGCCCATGCTTCTGGCCGATTTTGAAATCGTTCGGATCGTGCGCCGGGGTAATTTTCAAGGCTCCGGTGCCAAAATCCATTTCCACGTACTCATCCGCAATCACCGGAATTTCTTTGGAAGTGAGCGGCAGGCGAACGGTTTTGCCGATAAAGCCTTGATAGCGCGGATCGTTTGGATTCACCGCCACCGCCACGTCGCCATACATGGTCTCGGGCCGGGTGGTGGCCACCACCAACGCACCGGAGCCATCGCTTAGCGGGTAGGAAATCTCCCACAAAAAGCTTTCTTCATCGACATAATCGGTTTCGATGTCGGAAATGGCCGACACGCAGCGCGGACACCAGTTGACGATGTAGGTGCCCTGGTAGATCAAGTCCTTCTTATATAAGTGGACAAACGCATAGCGCACCGCTTTGGATAACCCTTCATCCAGCGTAAAGCGGGCGCAATCCCAGTCGGGAGAAATGCCCAGCCGCTTAAACTGGCCTTCGATGTCGCCTTTTCGGGCGTCGGCCCATTCCCACACCTTGGCGACAAAGGCGTCGCGGCCCAATTCGTCTTTGGTTGGGCCTTTGGCTTCGCGCAGGTTACGCTCGACAACGTTTTGCGTCGCGATCCCCGCATGGTCCATGCCCGGCATCCACAGCGTCTTATCGCCCAGCATACGATGCCAGCGAACCAGGATATCCTGGATGGTGCAATCGAGCGCATGGCCCATGTGCAGCACGCCCGTGACATTGGGCGGCGGGATGACGAGGCTGAACTTGCTTTGCGCGTCCGGATTCGCTTCGGGTTTGAAAAGCTGGTGGTCCATCCAGAACTGGTACGTGCGAGCCTCAACGTCTTTCGGCTCATAGGCTTTGGATAGCATCGGGGTTACCTTGCAAATGATTGGGACTGTAATATTAAGGATGTCGTGTGGACAGATCTACTAATAGAATGCGGTAAGTATAGTACAATATCAAAACGGCATCCGGGAGCCAACCGGCAACCAATTTCTTTCGCGCAAATCCCGGCCCGACCACCCCGAAAAAGCCCACTCAGGCTACTTTTTTCGGAAGTTCGGGAACGCAACGGAGAGCTTAGGGATAGACATTCCCCATTGACATCCCTACTGAATGTTAGGTAAACAGGTGTTCTGATATGTCTCGCAAAAAAGATTCCGGATCTGAATTTGGAGAAGAGAACGACATGCCTGTCGAAGCACACGAAAAAACACCGGGCGTTTATGTTCGCGCCGAAAACGAATTGCCCCACGAACTGGATATGCTCTGGTCCAGCTCCCGCAGCTACCAGCGGGAAGAACGCTCCCCGGTTGTCACGTTTGTGGCCGGGTTTCTGGCGGGTGGCATTTTAACCGCCGCCGTCTTTATACTGTTTGTCACCAAGCCCGAAGTCAAAACCGGCGCCAACGAAATGCTGGCCCCGATTTCGGAAGAAGCCTCAACACCCGTACCCACTCCTCAAAAGACACCGGCAGTGACAGCCACCCCAGCCGCAAAACAGCCTGCTCCGGCTGCCGAGCTGAAGATGCCCTCCAATGCAACCACGTATACCGTGGTCAATGGCGACAACCTGGGCAAGATTGCCGGAAAAGTGTATGGCTCCAGCGCACCCGAGTATATCGAGAAGATTCAGCGCGCCAACAACATGAAAAGCCCCGACAGCCTGCAGATCGACCAGAAGCTGGTCATCCCGCCCAAAGGCTATTAATCGGTTTTTTCGGTTACTCTCTTCCACTTTGTCAGGCCCAGGCCCTATTTGTCATTCCCGCGCAGGCGGGAATCCAGGCCAGCAAGCTGGCTTTAGATAGGACTGACAGCATTCAGTGCACAATGCTGAGGACTCATTAGATTCCTTTGCAAATTTTTCCCTGGATTCCCGCGCAGGCGGGAATGACAGGCGTGCTTCAATAAAGTTCTTGAAAACAAAATCAGAGTAAAAGGCAATTCTTCCTTTTTTGTTGTTTTTATATGTATTAGGTAGGCTATTTTTTGACATGGGCGAGTTAAGAGAACAATGCGTCTTTTCGTGACGCGGGCGCGGTTCTCAAACAGAACATTCATTTCTACGTAAACAGAGAGAGGGGCATAGACAAAATGACATCGATTGCATCATCCACCATGCAAAATTATTTCACGCAGTACGACACCAACAATGACAAAAGAATGAGCGGGCAAGAGCTTGCTTATGCCAGCACCAACCTGACTTTAAAAGGAGCAAGCGCCGAAGCCGGAATCTTTGCCAAAATGGCGCCCACCCAACTGGGCGGGGAAGGATTGCTGCCCGATTTCAACCATGATGGCGCGTTGGATCAGGGTGAACTGGCAAGACTGACCAACATGTACAAGAACGACAACAGACTCGGAGGCAAGGACTTTAACAAACTGTTTCCGGGTGGCAGCAGTCCATTTCCGCCGGTCGCAAATCCAAATTCTGATTCCGGCTACCCCACATCAACTGTGACATCACAGACAACAACGGCAACTGCAGGCAGCACTTCAGCGCCCGTCCAAGGACAACCCAATTCTTACACTGGTGTGTCTGGCGGTGACTATCTCTCGCCCGATTCAGGGCAAAGTACCCAAACAACCGCAACGGCAGGCACGACTTCGGCATCCACTGCCAACACCCAGCCAGTTGCTGCGCCCAACAATGGAACTTACGGTGCACCCACAGCTTCGTATGGCGGTGGTCAACCCCAGGCTGCAGAAGTCATGCAGATGCTCCTGTCATTCCTGCAAACGATGCTCCAGCAGTTCTCACCAGCCGCAGGCGCCCAATAGGCTTCACTGGGCTAGCAGTAAAAAGCGACCCACAAGAAAATTTTTCTTCTCTATATATAGAGAAGCAGAAATACTCGATAGGCTTGCGAAAATCGCAGGCCTGTTTCTGTTTTCGTCTCGCTCAAAACGGGCTGATACAAGCGATTTTCAATTTTTCAGATCAAAAAGAGCAATTCTTCGCGTTTGTTTGTTTTTATTTGTACAGGTAGATAGGTAGAAGCTAAAGAACGTTGTCCTGTTTTGGCGTGACTCCAAGGCAAGGCAAAACAGAATCAGCATGGAGTTGGAAAATATTATTTTTTGACTCCAGGGTCGGTGGTTTAAAAACAGTGCCAATTCAAGGCACACGTTTGAGATTAGGTAGAGTAGAACAAGATAGGTAGGAGTAGGATTATGAAATCTGTTGGATTAGGTAGCATGCAACACTGGTTTAACCAGTACGACAAGAATCGTGACGGCAGAATGAGCGGCCAGGAACTTGCTTATGCCAGCACCAACCTGAGTACCCAGGGCGCAAAAAATGAAGCCCGACTCTTTGGAAAAATGGCCCCCAAAGAACTTGGCGGACAAGGCCTGTTGCCGGATTTCAACCACGATGGCGCGTTGGATCAGGGTGAGTTGGCACGGTTGACGAACATGCACAAAAGTGACAACAAGCTTGGCCTGAAGGATTTTAAGAAGCTGTTTCCGGGTGGCAACACCCCATTCTCGCAGGTTCAACAACCTCAGTGCGGCTTTGGCGCTCCGATGACGCCGCCTGTGGGTAGACCGGGCCAAGGCGGATTCCCCGTGGCACAGCAAGTGCCCATAGGTAACCCCATCACCGCAACGGGTTCCCAGTGCGGATTCCCTGCGACGCAGCAGCCCGGCGGTGGCCTGCGCAACGGAATCAATCAAATCACGCAGGCGGCAAACACGATTATCAATTACTTCGGATAGTCTACGGATTATCCCAGACATTAGAAAGAACAAAAGGACGGCGACACACACTGCCGTCCTTCTTTATTTGTTCGCAGTTGATATTGGCGGTTGGCTCAAAAGAGAATCTCGTCTTCCTCAAAGCCGGGCGGCTCCAGTTGTACGGTGATATGGCAGAGATCAAACGTCTCTCGCAAATCCCGCTCCAAGCCGCACACGGTTTGATGGCTGAACGCGTCTTGCGTGACGGTGACATGCGCCAGCAGGGCGTCTCTGCCGGTGGTGATGGTCCAGATGTGCAGATCGTGCACATCGGTAACGCCGTCATGCCGCATGATATAGTCGCGGACCGTTTCCGGGCTCAGCCGCCTGGGGGCAGATTCCATCAAGATATTGAAAGCTTCGGCAAAAATGCGGCTTGCGTTCCACAGCACCAAAAGCGCAATCAGCACACTAACCGCCGTATCCAGCCAGGTAAGATGGAACAGAAGAATACCCAGCGCAGCCAGCATCGTCCCGGCAGAGTTCAACAGATCAGCCACTATGTGCAGCAACGCGCCTTTGACATTGAGATTGAACTCGCGCACCGGATACAGAACCGCCGCCGCCGCCAGGTTGATCACCAAACCAAGCCCGGCGACCGCCAGCATGGCCCCGCCCTCGATTTCGGCATGCCCGTGGCCAAGCTGACGCTGATACGCTTCCCACAAAATAAACAGGGCCATCAAAAACAAGCTGAGACCGTTCACCAGCGCGGCCAAAATCTCCAGCCGGAAGTAACCAAATGTTTTTTGCGGCGAGCTGGAAAGTCGGGAAAACCAGGCCGCAAACACCGCCAAGGCAATCGCACCGATATCGGCCAGCTTGTGCCCCGCATCGGCCAGCAGCGCCAGACTACCCGAGTAATAGCTGCCCACCGCCTGCGCCACAAAGTAAAAAATCGCCAAAAACAGGACAAACCGAAGCTTACTGGCATATTCTGGCGCCATGCCTTCCGCCAAACCAACATGATGGTGGTGGTGGTGGTGATGTTGCCCTTGGCGACATTCATCCACCGTATATACATTTTTATGCTCAGACATGGGGAACTCCGACACGTTTTGTTCAGGTTTACTATCAAACATGAGGTTTAATTTTGATCCATTCTCGTCAATAAGGGGGGATTTCCGTCAAAAAGTTTACATTTGCTGAGTGTATATACAAACACCATCACATTGTTTCCTGATGACGTTGATCTATAACTCACTTTTATATACTATTTAAAGCCAGTCAATTCAAATCATGTTCAGCTTTTATATGGAAAGTACAAAAACAACCCCTTGGGAGGTTGCAGCCAACTTTGGGATCGTAGTAACTTGAGATCGCTCAAGAGGACCCACGATCCTATTCGTCGGAATCGTCTCCAGAAGACTATTTTACCTCGATTCCTCCCTCTGTTGATGTAGTAAACAGGAGCAAGAGCCTGATGAATCATAAAAAGCTGGCCGTTCTGCTGGCAGCAGCAGTACTCGTTGGCCAAGCGACTCAAGTTTCCAACCTTTTCGCCAAGGCTGAGAGCCAAATGGCAAGCAACACCGCCTTCTCGATCCAAGTTGCTTCCGTTATCCAAAGACCGGACATTGCAAACCCCAACGATATTTTGAAGTATGGCAAGGATTCCGCCACGCCGGACCTGTATACGATTAATCTCGGTGAGGGTAAACTACCCACTGTTATCCAGGCGTTGGAACAGGACGAAGAGTCCGCAAGCCTGTTTGTCAACGGCTCCGAGATCTTCAGACTGCAAGGCGAGCTGGCAGATATGACCGCATATCAACGTGTCAAAGTCATTGCCGACAAACTGAACAGCCTGTTGGTAACCAATAGCGACAGCGAACTGAACATTGAACCAGCCATGCTCGGCAAGCAAGCCGTCGTCCGTGTCGGCGATCAGGTGTTGGCGACGGTCGACGCCCAGAGCGTTAAAACCGCCCAAAGCACCGCCGCCAAGCTGACCTTTGCCTGGGTCAACCGGTTCCGTCAGGCATTGGGTTCCCAGACACTCCTGACCAAAGATTATCCCCAGTTCAACGAAACGGCGGACGAAAATTATGTCACCACCGGCCGGACCCAGGTGGGTGAAGCCTCCTGGTACGGCCCCGGCTTTCATGGCCGCCGGACCGCCAGTGGCACCCGCTACGATATGTACGGCAAGACCGCCGCACACCGCACCTTGCCGTTCGGCACGCTGGTTCGGGTGACCAACCAACGTAACCAGAAAAGCTGTGTCGTCAAGATTACCGACCGCGGCCCGTACGCTCACGGCCGGATCATCGACCTCTCCAAAGGCGCAGCCGGCGCCATCGGGATGTCGGGTGTCGCCCCGGTCAAGCTGGAAATCGTTCAGCACATCGCGACCAACTAATTCAACCTGCAAAATCTCTCTCAAAGGCGTCTGTTGAATGACAGGCGCCTTTGCTCTATGCTGAAGCTTATGAGTAAACCGATTCGCGTTCGCATCGCCCCCAGCCCCACCGGCTATTTGCACGTCGGCACTGCCCGAACGGCCCTGTTTAACTATCTTTACGCCAAGGGTCACAACGGCAAGTTTATCCTGCGGATTGAAGACACCGATCTTGAGCGCTCAAAAGACGAGTTTACGCACAACATTTACGAAAGCCTGAAGGCCTTGGGCCTAAGCTGGGACGAAGGACCGGATATCGGCGGCCCCTACGCCCCCTACAAGCAATCAGAACGCCTGGATACCTATCGCGAGTGGGCCAACAAGCTGGTGGAGTCCGGTCATGCCTACTATTGCTACCATACCCAGGCCGAGCTGGACACCGAACGCGAGCAGGCCCAGGCTGAAAAACGCGCGTATATTTACAGCGGCTCGTGCCAGGATGCGGCTTTTCGCGAGAAGTTGGCCAAAACCCCAGCCGAGGACGGCTCGGAGCGCAAGCCTTCGCTCCGGTTCAAAATTCCAAAAGACCGCGGAACCCTGACGTTTCAGGACCATGTGCGCGGCGAACTGTCATTTGACACCACGCTACTGGGCGATTTCGTCATTATGAAGTCGGATGGCACGCCCAGCTACAATTTTGCCGTCGTCATCGACGATATGCTGATGGAAATCACCCACGTCATCCGCGGCGAAGATCACATCTCCAACACCCCGCGCCAGATTATGGTGTACGAGGCGCTCAACGCCACCGTGCCGGAATTTGCGCATGTCGGGATGATTCTGGCCCCGGACCGCAGCAAGCTGTCGAAGCGCCACGGGGCTGTCGCCGTTTCCGACTACATCAAGCAAGGCTACCTGCCGGAAGCCTTCTGCAATTTTCTGGCCCTGTTGGGCTGGTCGCCGCCGGATGGCGAGGAAATCGGCACGCTGGAACATTTCTCCAGGCAATTCGAGCTGGATCGCATCACCCAGAGCCCAGCCGTCTTTGAGAAAGACAAGCTGAACTTCATCAACGGCAAACTGATCCGCGGCATGTCACTGGATGCGCTGCTGCAGTACGCCCGACCCTATCTGCAGGACTTTGACCTGGGCCAATACAGCGCCGACAAGCTGCACATGATTTTAGACGCCGTTCGGGAACCGATTACGGTGTTGAGCGATTTGCCTGAAGCCCTCAATTACTTCTTTGGCCAGGCCGTCATCCTGGATGCCCAGTTGGTGGGCGAGGTGTTGACCGGACCTGAACCGGCCCAAGTGCTGGAACGCTTCAAAAAAGACTTTCTCGCCACGGCGGACTTTGGCAGCCCGGAAACGCTGGGCACGGCCATCAAGGCGTTTACCGAAGCCATGAAGCCTATTAAGACGAAAACGGTCATGTGGACTGTCCGGGCCGCCGTCACGGGACGCACGCACGGGGCGGATTTATCCAAAACGCTCTATATCCTGGGCAAGGACGTGGTTTCTCACCGCGTGGAAACGGCTTTAACGCTAACCACCGGCTCCGTCGCCTAGTTCAGCCCATCAAGCGAAATGTTCCCAGCACCAGCTGGAAAATAATCCAGAACACCACCAGGCCGAAAATCACGGCGTATAAAAACAGTCTCATCCGCCGATCCACGGCACTCACTCCTTTTTGACGGCATTATTGCTTGATTATAACAAGGCTTTAGCGAATGCTCGCCAGCGTCGTCTTGAGAATGGAATCGAAAACGCCGCAGCCTTCGCTGTTCCAGTTGGCGGTTTCCCACAGATTACGCTCGGGATGCGGCATCATACCCACCACGTTGCCCCGCTCGTTGCAAATGCCCGCAATACGGTTGATCGCCCCATTCACATCCTCGGCATAGCGAAACACCACCTGATGATTGTCTTCCAGACGTGCAATCGTCTCCGGGTCGGCATGATAGTTGCCTTCGGCATGGGCAATGGGCAAGCGAATGGTCTGCCCAAGCTGATAGGCACTGCTGAACGGCGTTTTGTTGTTTTCCACAAGCAAGTTCACCTGCTCGCACTGAAACTGGAGCGAAGCGTTTTTCATCAACGCACCGGGCAACAAGCAGGATTCCGTCAAAATCTGAAAGCCATTGCAGACGCCCAGCACCGGG
>CAZXUP010000072.1:0-10841 GCA_964643815.1 uncultured Vampirovibrionales bacterium | reverse complement strand
CAACGTCTGATTTGAACGATCTCTACCGCCGCGTGATCAACCGGAACAACCGTCTGGCTCGTCTGCTGGAAATGGGCGCTCCGGAAATCATCGTGCGGAACGAAAAACGGATGTTGCAGGAAGCGGTGGATGCGTTGATTGATAACGGTCGTCGCGGTCGTACCGTGGTCGGCCCCAACAACCGTCCGCTCAAATCGCTGTCCAACATCATCGAAGGGAAGCAAGGCCGTTTCCGTCAAAACCTGCTGGGTAAGCGGGTTGACTACTCCGGCCGTTCCGTTATCGTGGTGGGTCCTCGTCTCAAACTGCATCAGTGCGGTTTGCCGAAAGAGATGGCCATCGAGCTGTTCAAGCCGTTTGTCATCAACAAACTGATTGAGCGTGGCGAAAGCCAGAACATCAAGAGCGCGAAAAAGACCATTGAGCGCCAGGAAACCATTGTCTGGGATGTGCTCGAAGAGGTCATCAAAGGGCACCCGGTATTGCTGAACCGCGCCCCAACCCTGCACCGTCTGGGCATCCAGTCGTTCGAGCCGGTGTTGGTGGAAGGTCGCGCCATCCAGTTGCACCCGCTGGTCTGTACCGCGTTCAACGCCGACTTTGATGGTGACCAGATGGCTGTTCACGTGCCGCTTTCGATTGAAGCCCAAACGGAAGCCCGCATGCTGATGATGGCGACCAACAACGTGTTGCAGCCCTCAACCGGCAAGCCGATTATTACGCCTTCCCAGGACATGGTGCTGGGCATTTACTACTTGACGCTGGATAACCCGAACGCCACCAAGGGCGCGGGCTTGAAGTTCTACAGTTTTGAAGACACACTGTCCGCTTACGAGGCCGGTGTCGTCGAACTTCACGCCAAGGTCATTGTCCGGGATGAAACCGGACAGCTGATCGAAACCACCCCGGGCCGGATCATCTTCAACAAGACGGTTCGCCAAGCGGTTCTCCAGTAACAGCATTAAAGCAGAGGTATATTCGCCCTATGAGTATTCTGTCTCCCAACAAAACCCCCAAAAAAGGCGTCGATTTTATCAACAAGGTTGTCGACAAGAAAGAGCTAAACCGTCTGCTGGCACGTGTCTATGCCGAGCATGGCATGGCCAAGTCCGGTACGCTGGCCAACAGCTTGAAAGATTTGGGCTTCCGGTATGCAACCCATGCCGGTATTACCATCTCGATTGATGATCTCTCCGTGCCGGATGAGAAGAAAAACCTGCTGGCCGACGCGGAAGCCGAAATTGAACAGGCGACCCAGCGCTTCCTGAAAGGTGAAATCACCGAAGTAGAGCGTTATACCAAGGTTATCGATACCTGGGGCGAAACCACCGAGCGTCTGACCAAGGCCGTGGTGGATAACTTCAACCGCCTGAACCCGGTATACATGATGGCGTTCTCCGGCGCCCGGGGTAATATTTCCCAGGTTCGCCAGCTGGTGGGTATGCGGGGCTTGATGGCGGACGCCCAGGGCCAGATCATCGACTTGCCGATTAAATCCAACTTCCGCGAAGGCCTGAGCGTAACCGAGTATATTATTTCCAGCTACGGCGCCCGGAAGGGTCTGGTAGACACCGCCTTGAAAACCGCCGACTCCGGGTACCTAACCCGCCGTCTGGTGGACGTTGCGCAGGATGTGATCATTCAAGAAGCTGACTGCGGCACGGCCAATGGCATTTTGATGGCCGCCATTCTGGAAGGCGATACCGAGATGGTGTCGCTGGCGGATCGGACGGTCAGCCGTGCTCCGGCTGAAAACGTCGTGGACAAAGACGGCGAAGTGCTGGCCTTGGCGGGTGAGATTATCACCCCGGCTGTTGCCGAAGCCATTGAAAAAGCGGGCGTGAAAGAAGTCAAAATTCGCGCCATTCTCACCTGCGAAAGCCAGGTGGGTATCTGCCAAAAATGCTACGGCTGGTCGCTGACCAGCAACAAGATCGTGGATATCGGCGAAGCCATCGGGATTATGGCGGCGCAATCCATCGGAGAACCGGGCACGCAGCTCACCATGAGAACCTTCCACACCGGCGGCGCCGTGGGTGGTATGGGTAAGCGCGAGCTGTTTCATGCCAAGCATGACGGCGAAGTCAGCGGCAAGCTGGCGGTTCGTGAGTTCCGAACCCGTCACGGGGATGTGGTGGATATGACCACTCGCGATTGCGTGCTGGAAATCAAGAGCGGCGACGGCAAGACCGACAAGTACAATCTGCCCTACAACTCCCAGGTGCTTGTGCAATCAGGCGATAAAGTGAAAAAAGGTCAGGTGCTGGCGGCGTTTGAACCGACGGCAGGCCGCCGGACCGAGCGGGCCACCAAGGATATTACGGCCAACATGAGTGGCGAGATTCGCTTTGACGGCTTTGATGCCGATGAAAAGCGGGATCGCCAAGGCAACATCAGCCGGACGGCGAACCGTCCGGGGACCATCTGGGTGATGGGCGGCGACGTCTACAACCTGCCGACCGGCGCCAAGCATTTGGTGAAAGACGGCCAAACGCTGAGCGAAGGCTCGATGATTGCTGAAACGCATGTCGTCAGCGAGCATGGCGGCGAAGTCCGTATCCCGGCCGATCTGGAAGTTGAAACCCAGAAGGTGGGCAAGGAAACCGTCAAGCGGATCGTCAACGGAAAAGAATTGACGATTATCATTGCCAGCATCACGCCCACCAACGCCGAACTGGTGCAAACCAAGAAAGAGCAGCTCTGGAAAGTCTCCGGCAAGAGCGGCGAAACCTACATCGTCAAATCGCCGGAAGGCACCTCGGTTGAGAACGGCAGTATTGTCGCCGAATTGGTGGATGAGACCATGTCGGTTCCGACCAGTGGCCAAATCCGCTACCTCGACATCGAGGTGGATGAGCAGCGGATTATTACCCAGCCAGGCAAAATCCTGTTCCTGCCGGAAGAAATTCACCAGGTCAGCAAAGATGTTTCGCTGAAAGTGCCGGGCATTGAATCCGGTATGGAAGTGAAAGCCGGCACCGAAATCGTGAAAGGCGTCACCTGCCAGACCGATGGCATCGTGGAAATCGTTGAAGAAAACGATATCGTCCGCGAAGTCGTCGTGCGCCCCGGCAAACTCTTCCGGGTGGACGACATCAGCACGCTGAACGTTGATGATGGCACCCTGGTGACCAAGGGCACCGAAATTGCTCCGGGTATCAAGGCCAAAGAAGATTGCGTCGTCACCATCAACTTCCAGATTGAAGAGCCGGAAGATGAAGATGAGGACATTGAAGACACCAGCGATCTCGAGTACGCCGAAGTGTTGCTGCGGCCTTACCAGGAGTTTGAAATCGAGCCCCGCAAGGTCAGCATCAAATTCGATTCGACCGACAAGGACAACATCTCGATTGTTCCGGTGACGCAACTGCAGGTGAAAGACGGCGATAAAATCCGTCACATCGAAGGCGCCCCCATTCTGCGGACATCGTTGGTGCTGCAGATGAAAGGTTATCTTGAGCGTCTGAAAGGTGTTGCCGAGATTAAAGAAGGCGCCGGTAAAAAAGGCGAAGACAACAACCTGAAGGTTGTGGTTCTGGAAAACCTGACGATTCGCCGCGATGCCCCTGCAACGGGCAGCACGCTGCAAAAAACGGCGACCCAAACCCAACTGCTGGTGGAAGATGGCCAGGTGATCGCCAAGCGCGCGCCGGTCGTCAAAACCCAGGTTATTACGCAAACCAAGGGTCGTGTCAGTTTGGGTAACGCCACCGGTGATAAAGACGTTCGCCGTGTTCTGATCATTACCGATGAGCATGAAACGGTGGTGTCCGTGGATAAGCCCACCGTGAAGGAAGGCGAATTCATCACGCTGGATCAACCGCTCGGCAAGGGCAAGCAGTCCCCCATGTCCGGTCAGGTGACTGCGGTGGACGCGAAAAGCGTCACCATCCGCGAATCGCGGCCTTACCTGATTTCGGGTGGTACGTTGCTCCAGGTTGAAAACAAGGCATTGGTGCAACGGGGCGACTTGATTGCATCGCTGATCTTTGAACGTCAGAAAACCGGGGACATCGTCCAGGGTCTGCCGCGTGTTGAAGAACTGCTGGAAGGCCGTAAGCCGAAAGAGTCTGCCATCATTGCGCCGGTTGACGCCACGGTTGAGATTGTTTGGGAAGATGACGTACAGCGTCTGTTCCTGAGCAGCGGCAATGGTCGTGAAGAAATTTCGTTCCCGGTTGGCTCCACCCTCGTTGTGGAAGACAAGCAAAAGGTGAAAGCCGGACAGGCGCTCACCGATGGCCCGATCAACCCGCACGATATCCTGATCGTCAACGGCATCGAAGCGGTTCGGACGTATCTGGTTGAAGAAGTCCAGCGCGTTTACCGCTCGCAGGGCGTTGAGATTGCGGACAAGCACATCGAAGTCATCGTGCGCCAGATGACCAAGAAGGTGCGCGTGGATGAAGCCGGTGACACCACCCTGCTGGGCGGTGAGCTGGTCGATGAGAAAATCGGGGCCGAAGCCAACAGGCTGATTGAAGGCAAGGAAGGCAAGCTGCCTGCCGAGTATCACCCGGTGTTGCTGGGGATTACCAAGGCCAGCTTGAATACCGAAAGCTTCATCTCGGCGGCTTCGTTCCAGGAAACCACCCGCGTACTGACGGAAGCCGCCGTGGAAGGCAAAAAAGACTTCCTGCGCGGTCTGAAAGAGAACGTGATTATCGGTCGTCTGATTCCGGCTGGTACCGGCTTCCCGCACTTCAAGGACGAGCGGGCGGATATGTTCGACGAATCCGAGCAGGCGTTTGCGGCAAAAACCACCATGCGCAAGCCCTCGGCGATTCTCGAAGAGATCGAGAGCATGTTCGGTTCGCCTGAAATCTCACACGAGACGATGGAAAACCTGCTCATTGACGATGGTTCGATGCATGTGGAAGAAGTCGGCGCTGCTGCCGGCGGCGAAGGATTGGAAGCGGATGACTTCGAATCGGATGCCGTCCTGGACGACGAATAACGCCAACCCATAAAACACTGAATGTTGCCTCGATCTTTTTCGGGGCAACATTTTTTATGTTTTGTTTTTTAAACAGGAGGTTCCAAGAATTCCGGGTTTCCGCTACAATGAACCCCTGTTCTGTACGGTTCCGGTGACGGATGGGTTACATTTTTCATGACCACCACAACAACATCAGTGCTTTCCTTCGAAGCCAGCTTCACGCAGCGTAAGCGCCGCAAAGCGCTCGGCTACTTTCACGAAGCCTATCATGCGCAGTTGCGTCGCGATTATACGCACGCGATCGAGAAATACCAGGAGTCGATCGAGATTTATCCGACGGCCGAGGCCCACACGTTTTTGGGCTGGACCTATAGTTTTATGGGCGAGCTGGAAACCGCCATCGAAGAGTGCCACCGGGCGATTGAGGTCGATCCCGACTTCGGGAATTCCTACAACGACATCGGCGCTTATTTAATCGCCAAGGGCGACTATGAAGAGGCGATTCCTTACCTCAACCAGGCATTAGAGGCTAAGCGTTATCGCGCTTATCACTTTGCGCATTTCAACCTGGGACGCGCCAGAGAATACCAGGGCGATGTCCTGAACGCGTTTCGTCACTACAAAAAAGCCTTGGAAATCGAGCCTCGCTATATTATTGCGCACAAGGCTATCGAACATTTGCGGCAGTGCAGCCTGAACTAGGCTTCGCTCAATTCCGGCCATCCCTTCCCCTTCGGTGGGATTGCGGTATGATGATAAACAATTTATATCGTATGCGAAGCTGGTATGGGTCTGTCGCTCGTTCTCTATAATTTTGCGCTCCTGTTGGGATTGATTCTCGGTGCACCAGCGTGGGCGGGCTACTTGTTGCTGGTGCCCAAAGCGCGCGCGGGCTTTGGGGAAAAACTGGGCTTTCAGCCAGCCGCACTATCCGCCCGACTGAAGCAACGCTCTGCCGGACGCAAACGGGTGTGGTTTCATGCCGTATCTGTTGGTGAGTTCAACGCCATCAAATCGCTCATTCCAGACCTGAAGTCTGAGTTTGATATCGTGATTTCCACGACCACCAAAACCGGACACGACTTGGCGGAGCGGACCTTTCCGGATTTGCCGGTTCTGTATTTTCCATACGATCTGCGCTTCAGCGTTCACCGTGTTGTGCGGCAGGTGCAGCCGGATTTGCTGGTGATTACGGAAACCGAACTCTGGCCGAACTTCATTGATATTGTGACCCGGCGAGCCAAAATTCCGTTGATTCTGATTAATGGCCGCCTGTCCAGGCATTCGCATCGCGGCTATCAATGGATTCAGTTTTTAATGAAACCCTGCCTGGCGCAAATTTCGCATCTCTATATGCAATCGCAATCCGATGCGGATCGGATGCAGCAGTTGGGCGAATTGGCACCGGAGCAACTGACCGTGGTGGGCAACCTCAAGTTTGATTTGATTCCCTCGCTGGATGCGGCGCGCCGGACGGAGTTGGCTTGCCTGCTCAACATTTGCGAAGGCGATACCGTGCTGACGCTGGCGAGCACGCATTCGGGCGAAGACAGCCCGTTGCTGGAAACCTACCTGCTGCTCAAAAAGGATTTCCCCGAACTCAAGCTGATCCTGGCGCCGCGGCATCCCGAGCGGCTGAATGAGATTCGGGCAATCCTGAACAGCAAGGCGCTGACATACAGTGTGCGCAGCCAGTTGAGCGAAGACAATTCGAACCAGCAACCCATTGTGGTGTTGGACAGCATTGGTGAACTGTTGACGGTGTACAGTCTAAGCCGCATGGCGGTGATGGGGGGCAGTTTTATCGAGCGCGGCGGGCAAAATCCGTTGGAACCCTTGAGCCAGCGGGTGCCGGTTGTGTTTGGACCGCATATGGATAATTTTTCGGAAATCAGCCGGATGATTCTGGAGCGCAATGCAGGCTATCAGGTGCGTAATCAACAAGAGCTAGTCAATGCGGTGACGGAACTGCTAACGCAACCGGAGATGCATGACACAATCGCGGAAAACGGCCAGCAGTTGCTGGAGAGCAATCGCGGGGCCAAGGAATTGATCGGCCAAGCCATCAAAAAATATCTATCTTAGTGCTAACGCACTAACTGCTTTTGCTTTACTTTTTCTTCAAGCAGCGGCAGCAGTTTCGCGGGGGCTTGGGCGATGGGCAGCTCCATCGTGCAGCCTGCGGCCATTTTGTGTCCGCCGCCATTAAATTCTGCCATTACCGCCGAGACATCAATATCATGCGAATCGCTGCGGATGCTGATTTTGGTGACGCCGTTTTCGCTTTCCTTAAACACCACGGCAATCAACACGCTGTCAATGCGGCGAATCTGCTCGACCAACCCGTCGATATGCTCATCCAGCGCGCTGTGCTGATTCAGCAACGCACGGGTCACCACCGTCCAGCCAATGGTTTTATCCGCATTAAACTCGGTGTTCAACACGGCATTGGCATGCAGCATGATTTGGCCCAGGGGCTGTTCTTCATACAATTGCTTGAAAATGTATTCCGGATCGGCGCCGCCGGAGATGAGCTGGGCGGTGGTTTCCATGACTTTGGCGGTGGTGTTGCTGTACTTAAAACCGCCCGTATCCGTCACGATGCCTGTGTACAGGCAAGTCGCGATGTTGGCGTCCATCGGAATTTTCATTTCTTTCAAGAGGTCAAACACCACCTCGGCGCTGGCGGCGGCGGCGGTTTCCACCACGTTAATCTTGCCGAAACGGGCGTTGCTGATGTGGTGATCGATATTAACCGAGACCTTGGCCGCTTCAAATAACGGACGCGCCAAGCCCAGACGGTCGACCGAGCCGCAATCCACACAAATGGCCATATCGTATTCATCCAGCAGCGTTTTGGCCGTTTCCATCCGGTGCACTTCTTTAATGCCCGGCAAAAACTGGTAGACATCCGGCATCTTGCCCGAAATCACGCAATCGACCCGTTGAATATGCGGGCGGGCCTTTTCAAGGGCAAATTTTAATCCCAGCATCGAACCCAGCGTATCGCCATCCGGGCCGACATGGGCTGTAATAAACACGGTTTTGGCTTCGCCAATGGCCGCAATCAATTCCTCGTAAATGACAAGCCTCCTTGAAAGTGCTATGGTGGCTGAATACTCCCCCATATTATAACGGGGCCGTAAGCCCTTCAAGCAAAAACCACGTGTTGTAAAAAGAAGTTCGCCGTGAGTAAAGCCGCTTTTCTGAATCAACTGACCCAAAAGCAAGGTGTTGAGAAGCTACTGGATGTTGTTGCCCGCCTGCGGCATCCCACTGAAGGCTGCCCGTGGGATCTCAAGCAGACGCATCGCTCGCTGAAACCCTATATGCTGGAAGAGGCTTACGAGGCGGTGGAAGCTATTGACGATGCTGAAGCCCAGGCTAGGCCGGAGCTTTTAAAAGATGAGCTGGGCGATGTGCTGTTGCAAGTGGCGCTGCATGCCCAGTTGGCGCAAGAAGCGGGGCAGTTCGATTTTTCGGCGGTGTGCGACACGATTGCCGAGAAGCTGATTCGTCGCCATCCGCACGTATTTGGCGATGTGCAGGTGGACAGCGACGCGGACGTGGTGACCAACTGGAACGCCATCAAGCAGGCCGAAAAAGGACAGGTGAAAGCACCTGAAAGCATTCTGGATGGGGTTGCCAAAAGCCAGCCTGCGCTCAGCCGGGCGCTGGAAACCAGCAAGCGGGCGGTGAAGGTGGGGTTTGAGTGGCCCAGTCTGGACTCTCTGTGGGAATGCGTGATGAGCGAATATACCGAGTTTCGCTCGGAAGTTCAGACGTTAGTGCCTGAGCAGGCTGTTTCATCCGAGCAGTTTGATCGTCTGGAAACGGAAATGGGCGATATCTTTTTTGCCAGCGTTAATCTGGCGCGGCATTTCAAGATTGACCCGGAAGTGGCGCTGACCAAAGCCACGGCCAAGTTTACCCGGCGCTTTCAGATGATGGAGCATCTGGTGCGCGAGCGCTACGGACCGGATAAAGCATTGGAAACGCTGGATTTTGAAGCCTGGGACGCCCTGTGGAACGAGGCCAAGGCAAAAACATCCTGTTAATCAGCTTTTTGCGCTTGAGGTTCGTCTTGCTGAGCTTGCCCTCTTTAGTGTTCTGGTGGATGATTTTTTAAACCAATTTTTTTCTTTTTTCTAGTCGCGTGGAACTTTGATATTAGACACCTGTCTAATACCTAGTCGGGCAATCCTCACAATACAGCGTGATACACAGCTTTTTAGATAGCAGAAACGTCGTAAGAAGCAACAACTGCTCAACCAACGGAGCCAGGGAGGTTTTGCGTCATGATGATGACTCAGGATGTATATGCGTTGCTACTGGATAAACGATCGGATGAATTGAGTGATAAAGCGTTGAAAGGGTTATTGAGCAAGAGTGAACGGGCGGAACTGCGTGCCTTGAGCCGGCACCACGATAAGACGGCCTCGGTGGCGCAGCGGATTCGGGTGTTAAGCGCCCGGATGGCGCAAGCGACCCCCTGGAAAATGCTGGTGCTGCAATTTTCGAAAAAATACCGCGCCAATCTGGCCGAACTGGAATCGCTGGTGCATTACGGCCACAGTAAGGCGGTTTGGGATATTGCTTACCTGGCGCGTAAAAAGGCAAGCGAGAAGCTGAGCCAGGCGGAAAGTTTCGAGTTGGAAAGCCTGGTGTTGTACTACGACAGCCCGGCCGTGTTGCGGATTACCCAATTGAAGGTTCGGGAACGGTTTGAGCATTTGAATGCCGATGAGAGCCGTGAACTGAGCCACTTGCACCGTAACCTGTACGGGCGGGGCGATGTGTCGGCAGAAGTTTTGTCGGTACTGTGGCCGGGTTCGGAGCGTACCCTGGAGCTAAAGACCGGTTAATTCTTGCCTAAGGCGCGCCAACTGATGTTGTTGCGTGCTGTAATGGCTTCCATTTGCAGCTTGGCTCGCTCAAACCAGCCCAGCACATCGGACTTCGACAAATAATGCGTGCGCGGTGGAATCAGTTGATCGGTGATCATGCCTAGCACATAGCCAAAACCGTAGCGGCGCAACCAGCCAAAGTAGGCATGATACGGTAGCCAACCCAGCAAGGGTTGAAGGGCCGGGTGGTAAAGCGTGTGAAGCAATGGAAATAACAAAATGCTCATCGGCAGGGCGATGCCGTAACGCACCAACCAAACCGGCAGCTTGGAGAAGACCTTGCGCAGCGGATCGACGATATGCACCACCAGCCCGTTGTTTTCTCGACCATACACCCAGATGAAAAAGCGTCCGCCCGGTTTTAAAAGTTTGGCTGAGGTCTGAAAGCCTGTCTCGGGGACATCCAGATGGTGCAGAACCCCGATGCTGTACATCAAGTCGAATGTACCGGCTTTAAACGGCAGTTGCAGGATGTTCCCTTGCACCAGGCTGAGGTTGGGATGGGTCTCCAGCAGCGGAGCCGCGGCATCAATGGCATGGCTAATCTCTAGCCCGATGATGTGCCGGGGCTTATAGCCTGCCGCGTATTCGGCAAAGCCGCCCAGGCCGCTGCCGAGATCCAGCACCAGTTTGTCTTTAAAGTCAGTGGGTGTCAGCGGCACAATCCAGTCCAAAAACTGCTCTTCGGTGTAGGGGTTTTGCCGGTTTTGAGCGTATAGCTGCCATGCATCGCCAAAGTTCTGGGCAATCTCGCCTTGGGTGCGCTCGGTTTCCGACTGTTGCAGGGCGTCTACCGTCACAAAGCGGGGAATGCCTTGGATAATGGGATAGCTCTTTTGGCAGCCTGGACACTGTAAACTGCCGGACCAGAGACGCTGAATCTGTCCTGTCTGGCGATATTCAGGCGCTTCCAGAAGCAGGTCTGTATTGGTGCAGGCGGGACAGGTGAGCCAGACAGGACAGATTCAGCGTCTCTGGTCCGGCAGTTTACAGTG
>CAZXUP010000071.1:8580-11029 GCA_964643815.1 uncultured Vampirovibrionales bacterium | reverse complement strand
GGTCGGCCACCACGCCCGCCATCGTCACGCCGCCGGGGCCGTATGAGATACCCGTGTTGATGACGCCGTTGCGCAGATTGCTGATGATGTCGGTGAAGGACATCTGGAAGTTTTCCGCCAGCACCGGAATTTTGCGTACATAGTTGGGCGTGTTGATGTTGGCGATGTTGTTGGCATGAATTTTCATGCGGGTGGATTGTGCCGAAAGCCCTTCGGCGGAGATATCGAACGAACCGGAAAGCGTCATGCTCTATTACCTCTTTTTAGTCGTAAAGGCAAACAATGGTTTTGTTTTGGCGATCCCAACTGGTGTAGCCGGAATGCCGTAATTTTCGATATTGGATATAGATGATAATGATGGCAACAATGGGAATGAAGCCGATGATATATATCAGGCCGTAGAACCAGAGGCAACGGACTAGTGCTTGTTGGAAATTTAGCTTATCTCCGTTGGAAGCGTGCACTTTTAAGCCGAACAGGCGTTTACCTGGTGTGGTTCCCCAGGTTGCCAGAAGGATGGTTTCGATGAGAAGAGCTACTGGCACAAAAACCGCGATGCAGATTAACTGGCCGACAAAATCAGGCTCTGCCAGCTTAGGGCCAATGATTGCCGTCAGGAAGGCGACGATCAGGATGGCGGGGGCGGCGCAGATGAGATAAATGATTGAGTCTACATGTCTCGCAAAAAAGCGGCGCCAGGGATGGCGGGGTGGATTGGCTATATCGTATACCTGTACGTGGGAAGGTTGTGAGGTAATAGACATTATTTACATTCCTATTTCTGAAATTTTAACGGCCAACCTGGGTCGCGGTCCGAAGCCCGTTGAAGATGCTGGACGCACGACGGGTGACCATGCTGTAGAACAGCATGTTTTTTTGCATATCAATCAGCTCTTTTTGCATATCCACCGGCGTGCCGGTGTCCGAATTGATTTCCGACAGCTTGCCGCCCATCTTTTGAGACAGCGCTGTTTCAAACGGGTTGTCGGTTTTCAGCAGATCGGAAAAGCGAACCTGGCGGGCGGTGTAACCGGGTGTGTGCGCGTTTGCCAGGTTGGCGCTGGTCAGGCGCTGGCGCTCGGAAATGGCGCCGAGCGAGGTGAGCACCGTTTGCAGTGATGAGCCTGGAATCAAAAAGCCCATTGGCTTTACTCCTTAAAAATTACTGAGAAATTATTGCTTCAGGTTGACGGATTGCCGGTAGAGATCATCGGAGAACTTGATGATCCGCATGTTGGAAATCAAGGCGGCGTTGAGTCGCAACACCTGATCGACTTGGGTGTGCACGTTGACGTTGGCGCGCTCCAGGCAGCCTTGTTTGAACTTGCTGTCATCATCGGTGCTGGGGGCGCCAGAGGCATCGCTGACGATCAACTTGTTATAGCCGATATTTTTCAAGCTTTCCGGATTGGCGAAGCGCACGGTGGATAGCTTGCCAAGCGTTTGCCATTCATCGGGTTTGGCGATGGTTTTGATGAGGATGTCGCCCTCGGGCTTGATTTGAACGTCTTTGTAATCAACCGGCATCTGGATGCCGTTGCCGACAATATCGCCGTATTGGGTGACAATATAACCCTGGCTGTTGAGGCTGAGACTGCCGTCGCGGGTGTAGGCCACGGTGCCGTCGGGTTGCGTGACGGGCAGGTAGCCAAAGCCGTCGATGGCCACATCCAGTTTGCGCTTGGTTATCATGGTGGTTCCCTGGCTTGCGTCTACGGTGGTCACCCCGTCTAAGCGGTTGTCGGCTGTCAAGAATTGTTCGAACCGTTTGGTTTTGTAGCCCGTGGTGTTGATGTTGCCGACGTTGACGGCTACTTTCTCAAGCACTTCAAATTGGCGTGTGGCGTTGGCGGCGGCCAGTTTCATAATGTGGTCAAGCATCGGGTTGGCTCCTTTTAAAAAGCGAAGTGTTATTGGGCGCGGCCCAATTCCTGGATCATGCGGCTGAGCGCATCGTTTTGGATAATGAAGAGTTGGCGGTTGGCTTCAAACTGGCGACGAAGCGGCATGATGGCGACAAATTCCTCTTGCAGCATCACGTTCGAGTCTTCGACATAGCCCTGGCTGATATTGACTTCGCCGAGGGCGGAACCGGTTTCGTTGGCAACGCCCAGTCTTCCCATCGAGAACAGTTTGCCCTTGGCTTCGTCATACACCTGCACGTCGCCGTTGGGGGCAATTTTGACTTGTTTTTCGAGATCGCGCGGGATGATGGAAAATTGGATGGGTGTACCGGCAGTGGACAGAATGTGTTTGTCATCCAAAGCCCGCAGGTAGCCGTCCTTGTCGAGATGAAAGCGGCCGTCGCGGGTTAAATCCACGCCGCCTTGCGCGTTGAGTTTCTGGAAGTAACCCTTGGTGTTCAACGCGGCATCCAGGGCGTTACCGGATTTCCGGATGCGCCCGATGTCGGTGTTTGTGGCGGAGTCTACCGCTTCAGGCCCCAGGT
>CAZXUP010000071.1:0-8570 GCA_964643815.1 uncultured Vampirovibrionales bacterium | reverse complement strand
GGCCTCGCTGTCGACGGTGTTCCTCGCCCTGTGGCTGCCGAGCCTCGACGCTCTTGCCACACCGGCGGTCATCCTGGCCGCCGCGGCGTTCGGAGCGATCCAGGGCGCGGTGCACGTCTATCTGCGCATCCCGTCGTTCATCGTCACCCTCGGCGGCATGAGCATCTTCTCCGCGATCGCGCTGGTCGTCTCCGACGCCGGCACGGTCCCGGTCATCGACGACTCGACCATCAGCTGGCTCAACCTGTACGTCGCCGGCTGGATCCCGATGTCGGTGTTCGTGGCGGAGTCTACCGCTTCAGGCCCCAGGTATTCGGCAAACGAAGTGACGACCGCTTCTTTTTTCTGGTAGCCGGGAATGCCAAAATTGGCAATATTGTCCGTGTGGACATTGAGCAAGGCCAGTTGCGTGTGCATGGCCTTGATGGATAAGGTCAAGCCATCGTTGGCGTATACGTAGCCTTTGAGTTCCATTGCTGCCTTCCTTTTGTGGGGTCTTGTTGAGAGTGTGCGCATGTTTTGCGCAATTGCCATGTCTGGCGGATGCTCTCTTTTTTGTTCGGCAGCGCAGGATTGGAAGTTTATGTTTTCAGAATGAAAATCATCCAGCTAATGGATAGGGAGGGGTGCAGGGGAGGGAATGGCCCTACCTATAAAATGTTTCTTGTCACGTTAGTATCCGCAGGGTCCGTTCCCTCCCCTGCACCCCTCCCTTGTAGTTTGCATGAAAAAATCCCGCCCCTTGTGAGGGCGGGATTCAGGCTTTTTGGAGACGCTTCTGTTTAGAAGTGATCCCAAATGCTGTAACCGGCTTTACCGCCGTTAACAGCACCTTCCGGAGCGCCAGTGACGAAGCCAACCGGAACGGCAACAACGGTGCCGATCAAGCCAACCGGAACGAGCAGAGGATTTTTGTCGGACTCACCAAAGGTGCGCTCGGCAAATTTCTGCTCGGTGTCAATGATGCCTTTCAAGCCGCCACCCACAGCGCCAAGCACGCCACCGGTGGTACCGGTCACGAGACGCAGCGGAAAGCTGACAACTTGCCAGGCAGCGTTGCCGCTGCTGGTCATCGGGCCTTCATCAGCGAAAGCGGCAATGCCAACTTGGGTCATCATGGTCGCTGCCAGAGCAAATGCAGCAAATTTATTTTTCAAAACGCTCTCCTTCCCTATCTTCATTAATAACGCTAAACGTACTTACTAGTCCAAAGAATTTAGTTCGGGTTTCATTTTAAGTTATTTCATCTGCGAAGGTAATAGTATTTGATGAACCGAACTGAAGCAAATGAATTGGCACAGCAAAAGTCCCGCCTTCCAGCTCAGCTAAAACACGTATGGGGCAGACCAAAAAGAAGAGGTTCCCCATGGTTTTGGGCCTCGCAAACAGGTTTCTGCCGATACCCCCTTGAGGGTAACGCGCCCTAGTCGAGACGAATGGCATCCAGCATGTAGCTTTGCGGATGCTTGATAACCTTCTGGATGGTTTCAAACGTTGCGGTCAGAGAAATCACTTTGTCCTGGCGGCTAATCTCTTGTACGCCAAGCTCGGCCAGTGTTTTGTGCAATTCTTCGGCCCCCGTGGTGGTACGGGCCTCCAACGTCGCACGAACCGGGGTCTGCCGGATAAACGTCATGTCTTTCTGGTTGTTATAGAAGAGATACCAGGCTTTGTGCGTAAAGCGGGCGGTGCAGTTCAGCAGTTCGTCCACCGTAAATTCAGGGATGGCAGGCGCCGCCGGAGCCGCTGGTTTTTCAGCGCTTGCAGCAGCGGCGGCAGGTGTGGCTGGCTTGGCAGCGGCTTCCGCTTTGGGAGCGGTTTCGGCTTTTGCAGGGGCTTCGGTTGCTTTTGCCTCGGTTGTTTTTGCTTCCGGGGCATCAGCGCTTTCAGCTTTCTTCGCAGGCGCTTTCTTGGCGGCGGGCTTCTTTTCGGTTTTGCTTTCTGTAGAATCGCCGGTGGCTGTTTCCGCCTCGGTCGATGTTGTGGCTTCAATCGGTGTATTGGTGTCGGTGGCGGAAATATCAATCATCGCGCAGTCCACTCCTGAGGTTATCTCTTAAGTAACAGCCATCTTAGCAGCCCCGTTTTCGGGTGGCAAGTCAGGCTCGGGCCAGCGACTTGGCAATGGCCGGTCAGTTTGGGACGTGAATCTGAACGGTTCGCTTACTGCCGACGGGGCTTTTTTCCTGGGTGGCCCGGAACGACTTGACAGGTGTTGACGTGGGAACGGCCGTTGGGGTGTTTTGGGCAGGCCCTGGCTTGGCTGTCTGGCTTTTGGGCGGAACCGGCGGCGTAGCCACAGGCTTGAGATGGCCGTACAGCTGGTGTAGCAGCACAATCGCATTTTCCCGAGAGGCTTCTTTGGTGGGGCTGAAGCCGTTATCGATGGTCAACTGGTTGGGGGTCAGGCCGTACAGCTTTTGCAGCAGGCCGTCTTTGTAGGCCAGTGCCACCATCGGGCGCGCCCACGGGCTGATGGCCGCATAATCCTTGAACTGGGAGAAGGCTTCATCAATGTTTAATGCGTCGCCGCTTGGGGTCATGGCTTCCACCGCTTCCGGTTTCAGCTTGCGGGCCTGGTTTTCTTTGCCGGACAGGAAAATGTAGAGCGCGCAAAGCTCTTGCCGGGATAAGGGGCTGCTGTCTGCCAGTTTATGATCGCCCCAAGCCATTTCGGAAGGCAGTAGCATCAGGTTGGTGGGGTTCATCGGGTTTAGAGGGGTGCTTGCTGGGATGGTTTGCGGGTTGCCTGACGAACCGGACGAACTTGGTTTTGAGCTTTTGTCTGGCGTGGTGACCATGCCGTAGCCGGTCAGTACGCTTTGATACGCCAGCGTCCAGGTGCGAAATTCGCCGTAGCTAATCGTGCGATCCGGATCGAAGCGGGATTGCAGGCTGGTGGGCTTGAGCACGCCCAGCGTAATGGCGTGCGAAACCGCTTCTCTCAGTTGTGGGTGGCGGCGGCTTTCGTCGCTAAATTCCAGCAGGTCCGCAAAGACCTGGATGTTTTCCACCGGAATGTCATGCGCCACCTCTTGTTCTGCGGCGCTCGGGAGTGCCGGAATATAGGGTGGCTCCTGAATGGAAACGGCTTTGGGATTCTGCCCGAAACAACCGCTGAACAGTAGCAGGCAACCCAGCGAGGCGATTAGTTGTTGTGGCAGTTGTCGAGATGGGATCATTCATTGATTGTAGCGTAAATCGTGCAAATGGCTGGGAAACGCTCTGAGGCCGGATGAGCTACGTAATTTATGATAAAGTATAGCCTGGTAGCTATGAGTACCGAGTGACGGGCTTGCAATGCCGATAGGCGGCCCCGTCGATGTGTAAGCCACTGATTGAAGAGATTGAACAAGTATGACGATGCCTTCCGCCGCCCAGACCGAGATTCCTTCCAATATTTACAAGCCAAATACCCCGTTAGAGGCCAAAGTGATCGAACACCGCCGCCTCACCGCGCCGGATTCTCCCAACGATGTCTGCCATATCGTCTACGATATTTCCGGCAGCGAGCTGAAATACCTGGATGGGCAAAGCATTGGCGTGCTGCCGCCCGGCACCGATACCAACGACAAACCGCACAAGTTGCGTTTGTATTCCATCGCATCCCCTTCCGTGGGTGATGACGGTGCGGGCAAGACGTTGACCATTTGCGTCAAGCGGGCGATTACGGTCGATTCTGAAACCGGCAAAGAATACCACGGCGTTTGCTCGACGTATCTCTGCGATTTAAAAGTGGGCGATGTCTCCAAGTTGACCGGCCCGGTGGGCAAAAGCTTTTTACTGCCGGATGCGCCGAACGCGAATTTGATTATGGTGGCGACTGGCACCGGTATCGCGCCATTCCGGGCGTTTCTCAGCACCCGCTACAGCCAGCGCAAGCAGGAGCGTGGCCAAACCTGGATGTTTTTTGGCGCGCAAACCCGTAAAGATTATCTGTATGAAGAAGAGTTGGCGGAATATTCCAAAAACGAAGGCTGCAATATCGTCACCGCGTTTAGCCGCGAAGAGAAAAACGCGGAAGGTGGGCGCATGTACGTGCAACATCGCCTGATTGAGCATGGCGAGACGATTTTCAATCTGCTCAAGCAACCGCAAACGTATTTTTATATTTGCGGTTTGCGTGGTATGGAGTCCGGCATTCTGGAAGGGCTGCAAGAAGCGGCCAAGCGTCAGGGCGTCGATTGGGATGCATTCTTTGAACAGTTGAAAGCCGAAAAACGTTGGCACGTGGAAGTGTACTAAATGCCCTGTCATTTCCGCGCAGGCGGGAATCCAGGCCAACAAGTTGGCTTTGGTTAGAGCTAACACAATGCCATAACTAACTTCGCTAACTTTTCTGGATTCCCGCCTGCGCGGGAATGACGAAGTATTCAGTAAAGTCAACATCACTCGTTGAATGGCAGGAAAGTGACTGGTTTGGTTGTGGGGCACTCTATGCTATTCTGTTGCTAGTTTACGGCGATTGAATGGCTACTTTAGAGGGACGGCTCAACTGATGTCTGATCGTGTTGAATATGACGTTCTGCTCATCGGGGGCAGCCCGTCAAACTTAATCCTGGCGCACCGGCTGGTCGATCTGGCGATTGAAAGCGGCGCCAGCGTTACCATGTGCATGCTCGAAAAAGGCAAAGACTTTGGCGCGCACATTGTCAGCGGCGCGGTGTCCAATCCGCGCGTGCTCAAAAAAGTATTTCCCAACATCGAGCAAACCGACTTCCCCATCGAAGCCGTTTGCAACGAGAGTTTTTTCTCCGTGCTGGGCGCCAAAAACATCTGGCATGTGCCCAAACCCATGATGCCGCCGGGTGTGCGCAAAGAAGGTTATTTTGTGTTGACGCTCAGCCATGTTGTTAAATGGCTGCAACAGAAACTGGAAGAAAAAATCAACGCGGCGGACAATATCCATGCCGATTTCTTTGCAGGGTTTGCGGCGCACCAGATTGTGTACGAAAACGATCGGGTGGTGGGTGTGCAGGTGGTGGAGCAAGCCGCAGGCAACCCGGATGAAGAGAATATTTACGGGCGCGTGGTGTGCTTTGGCGATAAGGGTTTTCTTTCGCGTGATTTAATGGCGAAGTACAACCTGCGCGACAATCCGCAAAAATGGTCGGTCGGTGTCAAAGAAGTTTGGGAGTTGTCGCCAGATAAAAATCCAGAGGCTAAAAATTACGCGGGCAAAGTGTGGCACACCATGGGCTACCCGCTGGTGGATGGCACCTTTGGCGGCGGCTTTGTCTACGGGATGAAAGACAACAAGCTGACCGTCGGCTTGATTATGTCGCTGGATACGCCCAACCCCAACCTTAATCCGCAGCAGCGTTTGCAGGATTACAAAAAACACCCGTGGCTGCAAGACATGCTGAAAGGCGGCACCTTGCTGAAGTACGGCGCGGCCTTGTTGCCCGAAGGCGGATACTATAGCTTGCCCAAACAGTTTCAGGTGGATGGCGCCGTGATGCTGGGTGACGCGCTGGGCGTGCTGGATGTCAGCGCGCTGTCGGGTGTGGATAAGGCCATGGAGAGCGGTTATATCGCGGCGGATGTGCTGCATGGGATTTTAAAAGCCGGTGGTGATTTCACCGCCGAGGCCATGGCGTCGTATCAAACGCGCCTGATGGACGGCTTTGTCGGCAAGGAGTTGAAAGCCGGACGCTACTTCCGGTATGCGTGGGAAGACAATCCGCGCCTGTTGCGCAATTACTTGCCCGAGGTGATGACGGGCATCGATAATACCTGCGCGTACAATGGCTTGATTAGCGTGGGTTTGAAGAACAATCCGTTCCAGGCCATGGCGGATGCCTTGCGTTTGAAAGGCTTGATTGAAGGCACGAAAGACATCGGCCCGCTGAAGTACAAGCCGGATTACCAGCATATTGTTCCCAACTATGCGGTGCCGCTCAGTACGCTAACCCCCAAGTACGATGATGCGCTGGTCTTCTCACGGCCCGACGCGGTGTTTTATGCCGATCCCAAATACCACGAAGGCAATATGCACATCGACGAGTTCAACGCTGATGTGTGCGTGAAATGCATTAGCAGTTACGAGGCATTGGGCAAGACCACGCCGTGTGTGTCCGATTGCACGGCGGAGGTGCATCGCATTGATGACGCGGATGGCATCCACAAGCATGGAATGTCATTGGAAAACTGTATCCAGTGCCGCACCTGCGAGATTGTCTGCCCAGAAGTCAACCTCAAGGTCCGTCCCGCCGAGCAAGGCTCCGGCCCGGATTTTACCGGGTTATAGTCCCTTCGTCGAGAGCTATTTGAGTAACATGCCCTTGCGTTGAAAGACTTCCAGCGCATTTTGCAGGTAGTCTCGGGCTTCGGCGCTGGCAGGCTTGTTGAGCTGTATCCTCCGAAGCCAATCGTGTTTTTCCGAGTCATCTATTTTATCGTTGCTGTGCAACTGAAGACGGGCGTTGGGTCCGTGGGGTTTTTCAAACACAAAATCTTTTACCTGTGGATTGTCTGTCGATCCATCCAAAAGCAAATCAAGGTGGACAGTACTGCCGGGTGCAGCGCTGTCGGCTTCTGTGAGGACTTTGATTCTGTTTCTATCCGCATGAATGTCGTACGGTTTTCTGGCGCCTTTTGAATCTCTGACCGTGAGGCTGGAACTCAGGGCAGGGTAGTTTGATTCGATTTCTGGCTGGTAGCCGGTGGTGCGAAGTCGGTTCAGCACCGGTTCGATAAACGAATAAAGCTGCTGGAAGGCTGTGCGATTGCTGTGCGCCAAATCGGTGGCTGAGGCCAATGCTTCCATAAAAAGCTGATATCGATCTGCTCCGGTGTCGACACCTCGGCTGTGTCGGCGCTGATGAGTTCTGTGTGACCCTTCAGGTGGCTGTAGCTTTGCGCCGTGATGCCCTTACTGGAGATAGAGAAATTAAGTGTGATGGGATCGGTGATGTCCGGGATGGATGTCAGCATCTTGGCATGGCGCTCTTTGGATTCCAGCAGGTCGGTAGGGAGTGCTGCGGCTCTGGGAGAGGGGTTTGTTTGTCGTATGTGAACTTTAACCTTTGTTTTCTCGCTGCCGAAACAAATAGGCATGGGATAGCCGGATAGGGTTTGCATGGCTTTTTCCTCATCAAGTATCAAATTAAGCGGTATTGTCCCATGAAAACCGAGGCCCGACTTGGGATTGACCGATTGTATCCAGCTAGAGTCTTTGTTACATTTCTTAACAGTAGATCGGCTTTTCATTGACTCGGGGATGATAGTGTCGATAATACACTAGAACAAAGTGTATTTTATACACTAGTGCGTTCGACGTAACAGTTGAGCCGTAAAGCAAAGAAATTCGTTAAAGAAAATAGTGTTAAGAAGTTACCCGCATTGTTTGAGTCACACTCGTCATCATGATTACTCGCTTACATTTTAGTTCTATAACACCCCTCACATCGCAGACCCCTGAGAGGACACCTGTCCAATTTGGCGCTCGCAAGCAGTTTGCTGCTGTAAAAGAAGCAATGCTTCTTTGGGCGCAAGAACCAGCCTGCTTTTTGGCAAGCTCGGCAAAGGACGAAAAATCCTCTCTGGACTTCTTGGCGTAGACCCCTCGTAGCCAAGTAAAAGCGAAATGGGCCTTCGGGCCTTTTTTTTTGTTTTTTTGAGACTAACTCTGTTCGATTTGTTCGGCGCTGATTTGCCCCTGATAGTATTTTAGAATGGTCTCGTGCCAGCGTTCGGTTTTTTCCAAAAAGAGGCTAGCCCCTTTGCTCTTGCACAAGTCGCGCAAGCTCTTGTCTTTGCTGGGTGGCGCAAGCACCATCAGCTGGGTGTTGATATGGCACACCACCGAGATGCGCTTGATTTCCTCCAGCACAATCATCCCCTCGCGCTCGGTCGGCATAAACACATCAATAATCACCAGCGAGTAATCCTGCTTCTGGTACTGGGAAATCGTCTCGTCCATATCCTTGGTAATCGTCACTTCGCCGCCCAGTTTGCTGATGGCCTGGCGCAACTGGTGCGTGATAATGCCCAATTGCCCCGCAATCAGGATATTTTTATGCGTTACGGGGCCAGTGTTGCCGCCTGCCGCTCCAGCCCCACCTGCCGGACTGCTGGCGGCTTTCTTGAGTTGCGCCAAAAGCTGTTTTACTTTTTCAACGGCTTCAGTCACCTGCGCAGCCGTCACCGTGCCGGAGGCATTCATGCCCACCAGTTGCAGCAAGCCACTTAAGGCGGATTGTAAATCTTCTTCTTCGGATGACAACTCAAACCCCTTTATGCCAGAAGGACAAATGCTCGCTTATTGGCACTTATTTCAATGAAGATGATATCGGTTGATTGTTTCAATGCTTTAAAACAGGTGGGAAATGAACACGATAGCGCCGATAATGCCAACCCCGATGGCGGTCAGAAGGCAGGCTCCGGCGGAAATATCCTTGATGTGTCCGGCTTTTTCACTGTACGTGCTGCCAACACACAGATCGATCAAGTGTTCGATAGCAGTATTTAGGGTTTCCACGGCCATCATCAAGGTCATGCAAAAGATGAGAGTGATCCATTCGACCTGGCTGACTCGAAAATAAAGCCCGGCTGACAGCACAAATACG
>CAZXUP010000070.1:0-11101 GCA_964643815.1 uncultured Vampirovibrionales bacterium | reverse complement strand
CGGTGAGGTTGCCGGCGGTGTCGGTGACCTGGATGCGATCACCGGTCAGGCTGGTGGCACCCTGGAAGTCGGCGCTCAGGGTGATATCCCCGCCCACGTTGTCGTTGGTGTTGATGGTAGCGGTGTTGCGGAAGACGTTGCCGCTGCCCGTGATGTCGGCGTCGCCCCCTGAGGCCAGGATGGTGACGGCGCCGGTGATATCCGCGTTATTGATGGTCAGGTTCTGGCCGATACCTGTGGTGTTGAAGTTTGCGGCGCCGGTGGCGGTGGCTGAGCTGATTGAAAGGCCGCCCGCGTTGTCGGAGACAACCAGGTTCGCGCCATCAAAGGCGTTGGTGGCGTTCTGGAAATCGGAAGCGGTGAAAATGACGTTGTAGGCGGTGCCGAGGTTGGCGTCAAAGTTGGTGGCTCCTCCAAAGATGTTACCGGTGCCGCCGATGCTGTTGGCCGCCTGAATGGTCGTTGTACTGCTGTTGTTAGTGTTGTTAAGCGTGTAACTGCCGCCGTTGGTGGACATCGAAATGCCTTGCCCTGCGGTGGTGATGTCGTAGGCGGCGATCCGTCCGTTGATGGCCTGGTTGGTCACCACGTCATTGATGGCGATGTTGCCGCCATTGGTGGAGTTCAACACCAGGCGTTCATCCAGAGTCCAGGGTGATGCCAGCTTGGTATAGTTGATGTTCTTGTTGGCTTCCACTTGCAGCAAGCCGCCGCCGCCGTTGCCGATATCGTAGGTGCTGATGTTGATGTTGGAGCCGTTGCTGAGCGACCGGATGTAACTTGGGGTCAGGGTGGAGCCTGTGGACAGGTTGGTGATGGTCAAATCTCCGGCGCTGTCCGTGATGTTGAGGATATCGCCAAATAAGGTGGTGTTGCCCCGGAAGTCTGCCGTCAAGGTGATGTTGCCACCGCTGGCAACGTTGGTGGTGATATCGGCGGCCCCGCGGAAAATATTGCCGGTGCTGCCCGAAATATCGCCGCCGCCGCTGGTGCTGATGGTTGCGGTTCCGGTTGAATCAATATTGGTCAGGCTCATGTTCTGGGCGTTAGCCGCCGCCAGTCCCAGCGTGCCGGTGGCGGTGATCCCGTTCAGCGTAAACGCGCCCGCGTTATCGGCCAAGGTAATGTTGCGGCCACTGGCGGCCACGGTCGCGCCAAAGTTATTGCTGGCGGCGTTGGCGGTAATATCGCGTCCGGAGGTGAGGGTAGTGCCGTTGGTGACATCCAGGTTGGTCACCGTCATATCCGATGCTGCGCCCGTGGAAATCAGTGTTGCGCTCGTGCTACGAATCCGGTTGATGTTGGTTGTATTTGCGTTGGTCAGCGAAACGGCTCCGGCCCGATCCGCCGCGCCGCCGTCTCCGTTGATGGAGATGGCGCCCGTGATGTTGTTGCCGGTGGTTGCTGTTACGATACCGTCTGTTTGGAGGGTAACGCTGCCGGTTGTAGTCGCATTGCTCAGCGTGAGCGCGCCTCCGCCATTGGCCGTCAGTGTGCTGGCTCCGCTGGTGCTCAAGCTTTCCACGGTCATGCCGCCGCTGGTGTCGGTGATGTTGATGGTTCCTGTGTTGCTGGTGGCGGTGATGCGACCGAAGTTGTTGTTGCCGGTAGCGGTGATATTGCCGGTGGCATGCAGTTGGATGACGGGGTTTGTGCCGTTGAAGTCACTGGCCTGGGCATAGTTGCTAATCGTGGTGGCGGTTGTGTTACCGCCGTCGTCACCAAAAACGACTGTGCCCGCGCCTCTGAACATCGCGTTGGGGAAATCGTTTATATCCTGGACAATGGTTCCACTGCCTGCCCGTCCGATCCTGATAATGCCGTTGTTGTTTCCATTGCCGCCAGCGACATTGACAATCGAGTTGGTATTGATGGAAATGGAGTCACTTGCAGACTCTCCGACATCGCACCAGAATAAGAAACAGGAGTCCGAGTTGATTCTTAACGGCGTTCCGGCCTGATGGGCTTTAAATTCGACAGTTCCCCCCTGGCCTGTACCGGAACCGACCGCGCTGATATTCCCGTTGTTCTTGATATCGATTTGGCCGCTATTGGCGACAAGCATGACTTTGCCTCCGGCGCCGTTGACGATCCCGTTGGCGTTGATTTGGCCTGCCATGTCAATGGCGTCGGCTTCTATTGTAATCAGGTTTTGTGTAGCCGTACCCAAGCCATTTGTCCGGATGTTGGCGCCATCTGAAATGGATAGAAGCCCGGTAGACTGCTTAAGCGAGATAATGCCGCCTTGCCCTCCGGCGCCTCCCGTACCGCCCAAAGCCTCAATGACGGCAGTTGTGCCTATGCCATAGGTGCTTCCCGTGAGATTGATTGTTCCGCCACGGCCAGTGCCGAGGCCGTTGGAGCGGATTATCCCGTTGATAGTAATGGCGCCCGTTGCCCCCAGCAGGTTGGTGATGAAGTTTCCCCCGTTGCCATTGCCGCTTTGGGCGCTCAGGTTCAACAATCCCCCGTTGTTGATGATGAGCGCCCCCCCGTTCGGAAGGTTCAGAATGAAGTTCCCCCCGTCAATGCCGTTTGAGCTGAGGATGCGCAGCGTACCGTTGATGGTGAGCGAATCCGTCAACGGCGCCGGGTCTGTCCAGGTGACGTTGCCGTTGATAGTCGTCAATGCGTAGCCGGGCAGGCTGGTTGCAGGCAACAGCAGGCCAAGCAGCAGCACCGACACGATGCGTTTCAGCGTCTGTTTATTCATGACTTTCCTGATTGGCGGCTAACGGCAACACTATTAAATACACGGGGCTGTCCAAACGAAAATTAGGAGGCACGCTTTACTTTGAATGGTTCCAAGTTCTTATTTCGACCCGATAAGGAGAAACTTAATAAACTCATGGGTTATATTTTAATTCTTTAATCAAAACAGATTAAAATCTTCCTTCTCCAGGAGGAGTAATTCTCTGGAGGAATGCTCTTTGAGAAGCGGAAGAGTATTCTTATGGGTATAGAGAGCAGCCAGTGCTTGTCTCTAGGTCTTGGGTTCCGGAAAATCGAATATTTCCGGGTTTTCAAAAAAGCCCTCGATGCTGCCCCTTCTGCGTGGAAAAGGCTCCCTGAAAAAGTCTCATGGTAACACTCCTTACTCTATATGAACCATTAGCGCCAAGGGCTAAGGGTTCACCGGTATAATATGGAGTAAGTTTCTCAGCGTCCCTGTTGTTGAAACAGGGTTTTTTCTTTGCTTTTTGCGGTGGAAAGTTATGCAAAAACCGTTTCCGTTTGGTATTACCCAGCAGTTTATCCTGTTTTTCCTCTGTACATCGGTCTTGCCCATCGTCGTTATTGCCTTGCTGTTTTACAGCTCGGTGGATGGCAAGTTCAACGAGCGGATTAACAGCCTGTTGGAGATGGGCGTGCTGTTTTCGGATGTGGTGGTGCAGAGAAACTTGCGGAGCCTGGAGTTCAAGACAACGCAAGGGGCGTCTTACGGTATTCGGGATGCGCTGGAGTCCAATTTGAAGCGGGGTCAATCGTTGGTTTCAAACGCAGAGATTCTTGATTTCAAAGAGAAAGCCGGGCTTCGGATCTTCCAGATCCACGACAGCCAGGGAAACATCCTGTTTTCATCCGGCAGGCAGTACACCATGCCGATTTCAAAGGTCTTGGTTGAAAAGGCGCTAAAGGGGCAATTGAATAGCAGTTTGGGGCGATATGCGGAACAATCTGGACAAGACGTCGATCTGGTCTATCTGGCTGCGGCGCCCGTTTACGATAAAGCCTCTCCCAACCGTATTTCCGGCGTCTTTCTGGCGGGATACCCTATCAGTCAATATTTTGCCTTCCGGGAGATTCTGAAAATCATTCCGGTCATGCATGTCCGGATTTTTTCGCAGAATGCCGGCGGACATATCCGCTTTTTGTCCTCTTCTGCGCCGGGTGCGCCAGAGATAATGCCTGAGGTGTTGCGGAGTCAGCGTTCCCGGCATCCGTATTTCGCCAAGAAGGAGATTTCCGGCATTGTCCGCGAGCAGGCGGGTGCGGTTGTGTTTCGCAGTTTGGCCATGCCGCTCAAAAATACCGTGGACGAAACGCTGGGCTACCTGGTTGTCAGTTGTTCGGAAAGCGATATGGCTTTGTTAAAGGGCCGAAACCTGTTGTTTATCGCGATATACCTGTTGTTTGGCTTGTTGGCGACCACCTTAACCGCGTTGTATTTCAAGCGAACCGTGATTAACCCGATGGACGAACTGGCCTTGGTGTCCGAAAAAGTGGCGGCGGGACATCTGGAGGTGCGGATGCGTATGGAGGGAAAACATCATGAGCCGCCGCTCCGAAACATGATGGATCGGTTCAACCGGATGCTGGATCAGTTGCAAGAACATGACTTGCTGAAAAGCACATTTATTTCTACGCTCACGCACGATTTGCGGACGCCGCTTTTTGCGCAAAAACGAGTTTTGCATACGCTCAGGCGTTCCAAAGGGCGGCAGGATGCCGAGCTGAATGACGTGCTGGAAGGCCTGGAAAAGAATAACGATCATCTGCTGGAGATGGTGACCCGAATGCTGGAAACCTACCAGTACGAATCCGGCAAGATTGAATTGCTGCTGGAAGGGCTGGACTTGGCCACGTTGGCCAAAGAGTGTTTTGAGGAAGTCGCCCCCCTGGCGGAGCCGAAAAGAATCCGCCTGATTAATTCAGTTGCAGCGGGCAGTGTGATTTTGTGGGCCGATCATATTCAACTCAAACGGGTTTTTCTGAACCTGATTAGCAATGCGGTTGAAAATATTCAGGAAGATCGCGAAGTCCGGGTGGATGCATCCGTGAAAGAAGGTCAGGTGGAAATTCGCGTGGCCGATAACGGGCCGGGGATGAACCCGGAAATTCTGCCGCATATTTTTCAGCGGTACTATGCCGGTCATCCCACCCGGCAAAAAATCGGTTCGGGACTGGGTTTGTTCATCTGCCGTATGATTGTGGAATTGCATGGGGGAAGCATCGCAGCGGATAGCGAGCCGGGCCAGGGAACGACTTATACCATCCGCTTACCGCTTCGCCTGCCGGATTCGTTGGAAGGAGTGGATTTATGAAAGTATTGATCGTCGAGGATCATGAATTGGCCCGTAACGGTTTGGTGTACGCATTAAAAGAACTGAGTGAGTTTGAAATTGCCGGAGAAGCGTCCAACGGTGAAAATGCAATCACCATGATTGGAGAGCGTCGCCCGGATGTTGTGCTGATGGATATCGGTTTGCCGGTAATGGATGGTATTGAAGTCACCCAGAGGATTAAAGAGCAGTTTCCGGAAATCAAGGTGGTGATGCTCACCTCGCGTCAGGAGCAAAATGAAATTTTGGGGGCGCTGGCGGCGGGTGCGGATGCTTATTGCATGAAAGATATTTCAACCGATCGCTTGATTCAAGTGATTGAGATGGTGTCAGACGGTGCTTTCTGGCTGGACCCTTCTGTTGCCAAGAGTGTGATGGGCATTGTTCGCCCCAAGTTGCCTCAAACGGGAAAGGCGGAGCTTTTCCAGGCTACCAGGCAACCTCAGCGTTATCGGATGGAACTGACCGAACGCGAAATGGAAGTGTTGGCCCAGTTGGTGGAAGGCAAAAACAACAAAGAGATTGCCGAATTGCTGGAGATTACCGTCAACACAGTGAAAGCGCATGTGGCAAGCATCATTCAAAAAATGGCGGTGGATGATCGAACGCAGGCGGCGTTGAAAGCGTTGCGTGAAGGTCTCGTCAACCCTCGTTAGAATCGGCCTGTCATTCCCGCGGAAGCGGGAATCCATTAATCGGAGAAGCAGTTTAATAGTGTTCCCAAATTCCACTTGTATGTTTACTACTGACAATGGATTCCCGCTTCCACGGGAATGACAGCAGATGCTTACACCCGGTTTTTATCTGGTTAGCTGTGTAGGGATTTTCAAGCGGAGCGTGAGTAACAAGGCAAATGCGACACTGACCGCCCCGACTAACAATATGACGCGATAGTGGCCGCCGACCGAATCGATCAGCCAACCAGTCAGCAGCATGCTGTAAAGCTGCGGCACCGACATAAATAAATTGTACAAACCCGAGTACGCCCCTTCGCTTTGCTGGGGGCAGAAACGAAACAGCAGGCACAAGGGCAGCACAATCATGCCTGCAAAACTGATACCCAGCAGCACGCTCATAATCAATACCGCAGGCATGGAATTAACGAAGAAATATCCCGCCACGCACACACTGCCAAACAGCAACAAACATGCCAGCCAAAGCAGGCGGTTATCGATTTTATCGGCGAGCTTGCCGATGGGCAATGCCGCGCCGACGGTCACCAATGTCAAAACCGCCAGTGGAATGTTGGCTTCCTGATAAGACAATCCCAAATCCTTGGTGGCGTATAAAATAAAAAATCCGCGCAATGCCTGAATGCCCAGCCACTCGGCAAACACGACCAGAAATAAACGAAAGATGGGTTTTTGCGCTTCGATGGAAATCAACCGGCGCTCAATCGCGGGAAGCAGATTAAGCATGGGCACAGCGTAAAACAGCAGATGCCAAAACCCGGTGAGTGATTTTAATTGGGCGTCGCCATCGTTTGCAACCTGATTGGCAGGATTGGATTTTGGCATCGGTGCGTATCGAAAAACCAGGAGAAATGTTGCCAGCAGAATCAACGCACCACCGATGGCTTGCCACGGACTGTTGCCGAGAATGGCCGAAAGGACGAACATGCCGAAACCGCCCAGACCCGAAAACAAGGCGACAAATCCGCTGACGGTGCCTTTTTGGGGTGCGATGGCCTTTCGGTTGGAAGTCTGCGTAATCAGCGCGCGGTAATTCACGCTGAGGACATTCAGGCTGACGAAAAATAATCCGATGGAAACAATGAGCGCCCACAGCGACAGTTGCATTGAAAACAACAATGTACAGACGATGGAATAAAACACGGCCTGTTTCATAACAAAGCGGCGGCTAATGCCGCGCGCGCTTAGCCGGTCCCCCAGCCAGCCCATCAAGGGTTGGACGATGATTCCGGCGAGTGGGCCGAGGCAAAGCACCATGCCAATGACGGTGGTTTTGCCAAACGGGAGCGTCCAGTCGGTGATTGCTTCCAGTTGATGGTCCAGCAGCACCTGAAATTGCGTGGCGTCCAGCGCCATCGCCATCTGGATGCCGAACCACCCGATGGTGAGAAACAGAAAGGGTTGAATGTTCAAACGCGATACCATAATGCTATCTTACCTTGTATTTATCAGCGGGTATTTGGTTTACCAGCGGCTGATGATTGAATTGCGTTCCAGCAGTTGTTGTCGGGTCAGCGAGGTTTTTTCCAAAGTATCTTTCATGGTTTGTATTTTGGATTTCAAGATCTCTGTGATGCGTTTCCGATCTTGATGCACGTTCGATTCAATCGGTTCGCCAAACTGCAAAATGATTTTTCGGAAAACAGGCCATTGTCTTACTTGTGGCCATGCTTCAAAGCCGCCATAAATCGTAAAGGGGATGATCGGCGCACCGCTTTTCTCCTGCAAAAATGCGGCTCCTTCATTAAACGGATTTAGATTTCCATCCTGCGTTAATTTGCCTTCCGGGAAAATGCAAACGGTTGCTCCGTTTTTCAGTTTGCGCACCACCTCCGCCAGCGCGCGTTTTTCTTTGCCCTTGTAAAGCGGAATGATGTTGCCGAAGCGCACTACGTACCCCAGCAACCCCCAGTCAAGCACTTCTTCCGTCATGATGAAATGAAAATAACGGTTGGCGGCGGCCAGCAGCATCGGCGCATCCAGAAAGCCGGTGTGGTTGCCCGCCAGGATGACCGGGCCATTGATGCGTTGCAGGTGATGCAGCCCGCGCGCCTCAAAGCTGAAAAAGGGTTTGACGATACACCATGAGAGGAGTTTTAGAAAGGGGAAGGGCAGTTCACAAAAAGGAAATCGGATGGCTGCTTTCATGGGCTGGCTCCTTTTTTCGTGATGCGCCGTGATGTCTATAATCTAGGGGTTTTCGCGTGGGTTGACCGTATTTTGTGTGACAGTTATCTAAACTGTTATAATATATCTAAAACTTATAACACCATGTTGTTACACTCTGATCGTGTATACAGCGTTGTAACCAGAAGGAACCCGTTATGAGTGAATTTGAAGGTCTGCATAAACTGTCACAAGGAGAAGCTGCACCCTCGCAGCCGACACCGTCAGAGGACGGCAGTTGGGAATTGAACCTGGGCGTGAAGTGGTTCAGCCGGGCCGGAATAGTCGCCCTGTTGGTGGGCTTTGCCATGGCGCTCAACTACTCGTTTCCGTATCTCAACGATGTGTTGATTCCTGAAGTCAAGCTGTTGATTGGCGCGTTGATGGCATTCGGGTTGTTTCTGGGTGGCAGCTTTTTACATCGCCGCTTTCAACTCCTGGGACGCATCCTGCAAGGAGGCGGTTTATCACTCGGATATTTGACGCTGTATGGCGCATTTTTTATTCCGGCGGTGCAAATTTTTTCGGACCCAGCCTTGCAAAACGTGGGTTGGGGATTGTTGTTTCTGTATGTCGGGGCGATGATTGCCTGCTCGCGGAAAATGGATTCCATCGCTGTTGCCGTGTTATCGCTCGGCTTTGGGTATTACACGGCCAGCTATGCGGGGTCACAACTGGTGGCCTTGCTGTCTGCCACCTTGCTTAGTCTGGCTGCCGTCAGTCTCGGACGCGCCGCTCCCAACAGCGCAGCGCCCTGGGATTGGCTGCCCAAGGTGGGTTTTATCGGCTTTATTTTCATCTACTTGTTCTGGCATTGGTTTGGGCAATCCGGCGCACATTACGTTAGCCTGTTGCCCGAAACTTTATTCGCTGATCATCAGGATGAAACGATCTTTTTGCTGGTCAACTGGTTGCTGTTTCATTGCTCCACGGTGTTTCCCTCACTTTTTACGGGTGAGCAAACCAGTGGTCGCACCAGCTTCAATGCGACAAACAGTTTCATCGTGTATGGTTTGCTGGTGTTAACGCAAAGCAATCCACTGTTTGGAAACCAGGGACTGTTAGAATCTATTTTCGCCCTGATTCACATCAGCGCGTTTATATTAATGAGCCGCCTGTGTCCGGATGCCGGTGTGGAGCAGGATGATTCTCAAAGCAAAAGCCATTTGCTGATGAGCGTGCTGTTTTCCGTGCTGTCTGTTTTTGCGATTTTGGATGCCGATATGCAACCGATTGCGCTGGCCGGCGGTGCGATGCTGATGGGATTGCTGTCGCAGGATAAACGGTATGGTGCGGTGTATCGCACGCTGGCCTGCATTATTCTTGGGGTGGCATTTAGCTCGCTGCTGTTGTTTCAGTGGACGGCAGTGCCCGCGATTGTTCTTTTGCTATCGGTTGGTTCGGTGGCCTTGGTGGGCTTGTTCACCGAAAACCGCGTGTTGAAGGACTGCGAGGATGTGTTCCGAATCAGCTTGATGTTGCTTAGCAGTTTTGTGTTTTTGATAGCGCTCATGGTTGCGCTGGAGAGTTACTGGATTACGTTCTCGATTGTGCTCAGCGGCTTTGCCTTTTTGATGGGCGGCTTTGCCACCGCGCAGAGAAAATATCGCTGGGCGGGTCTCGCGTGGATTTTTCTGGCGGGTTTCCGTTTGCTCACTATCGATCTGCTGACATTGGAAACGCCGTACAAAATCCTGTTGTTCCTGGCCTTGGGCGTAACGTTGCTGATTGGCTCCTATGGCTACAACGTGCTAAGCCGAAAGCTGTTTGAAAGTAACGTCGCATCGACCGTTTCAGATGATACACTGATTTAAGGCGAAGGATTGAGCGATGGATATTCACATTCAAAAAAACCCCAGCATTTCGTTGCATAGCCAACTGGTCACCCAAATCTCCATGCAGATTGCCTCCGGCCTCCTCAAGCCGGGGGCCAAGCTGCCCAGTATCCGGGCGCTTTCCAGCAAGTTGGGAATTCACCACAATACTTGTCTGTCCGCATATCGAGAACTGGATGAGACGGGTCTGATTGAAATCCGTCACGGCAGCGGCGCGCGGGTGGCTTTGCTGGATAACGATAAACAATCTGCGCAGCAACTGGTAGAAACACCGGAGCTGGAAGAACTGGCCCGCTTCTTTGTGCGGCAAGTCATGCGAAAAGGGCATGCCTGGGAGGATGCCGTAGCTGCCTTGGACGTGGCGCGTGGCGATCTTTCCGAACAAGTGCGCCAGCCCTTGTTGTTTGTGGATATTCACGCGGATATTCTGCCGGTGTTTCAGGCGGAGTTGCAACATGCGCTGGAGCGTCCGGTGTGGGGCGCGTTGCTCTCCCAAATCGATTCGCAGGCCGAGCGGAATACGCATTTTATTGTCAGTCGATATCATTTTCAAGCGCTGCGCGAACGCTTGAAAGAACATTTTCATCCCGAGCGCGTCACCGTGATCGAGGTGGGTTCGGGGCAGCAGGAACTGGCGCTGATTCGCCAATTGCCCGAGCATGCGTTGACGGCGGTGTTTTCCGCCAGCACCATTATTTTGCGTCAGGCCGAAGCCGTGGTGAAAGCCTTGCGCGGTGAGGATATCTTTATCCGCACCGTGTTGGATGGTCATGAAAGTTCCGCGGAGGTGCAACGCATTTTAAAACGCGCGCAGCTCATTTTTGCGGATTTCCTCACGGTGCCGACACTACAAACTCTTACGCGCAAGCCGGTGCATGTGGTTCGCGTCATCCCCGAGCACGAACTGGAAAAACTAAAGGCGTTTAAAAGTTAGCATTCCTCTGTCATTCCCGCGAAAGCGGGAATCCAGGCCTACAAATAAAAAATGCTTTGGCTTAAACGTCGTCGTCCGAAGTTTCTTCGGCAGATGCGTTTGAGGTGGCGGTGGTTGGCAAGCCAAGGCTTTTTTTGAATTGAGGCATGGAGATGGAACAACTTAGCAAACTGGGCCGTTCCTGAACGAAAGTGGATAGCGCAGTCAGTTCTGAACCGGGTGAAGGCACAATGGCATCTGGTGCCACGGTGTGGCCTAGCACATGTACTCGGATCAACCGGATTTTTTCTTTTAAAGCCTGTGTGCTGTTACCTAGCACATAATAGCCCACTCCGGGTTCGGATGGTTTTGGATCTCCTTTCTGATGGGAGGGACGTAGGGATATTCCAAGCTGTCGGAAGATGGCGAAGT
>CAZXUP010000069.1:10070-11194 GCA_964643815.1 uncultured Vampirovibrionales bacterium | reverse complement strand
AGCAGGGGGCCCGAATGCTGGAAGCGCCCATGGCCTCCAGCATTCCACAGGCACGGACAGGCACTCTGTTTTTGATGTGTGCGGGGGATGCCAGAGTGTTTGAAGAGGCGCGGCCTATCCTGGAACGTCTTGCCTCTTCCATCACCTATACGGGTGGACCGGGCACGGCGGCCAGCGTCAAGGCTTTGGTCAACATGGTGATGAATATCAATACAGCCGGACTGGCCGAAGGGCTTGGTCTGGCAGATGCGTTGGGGCTCGATTTAAATATGGTTCGGGATATTTTTTCACGCACCGGGGCGAATTCCCGTGTTCTGGAAACCGATGGCGAAGACATGCAGAACCGCGATCATGAAACCTATTTTTCGGCGTCCCATGCCGCCAAGGATTGCCGTATCGCATTAGCTTTGGGCGAGTCTCAGGGCTTGCCGATGGTTCTGGCAACAGCCACCAAAGATCAGTACGAGGAGATGGTCAAGCAGGGTTTGGGTGACTTGGATAAGTCGGGGCTTTCCGAACTGACATTCAAAAGCCGACTTCGCAATCATGCTCCTGTACAAGCAAATTGAAAGAACAGAAAAGGTTCTAGTTTTTGATGCCAACGAGGGAATGCTGATTCAGCGATTGTTTCTGAATTTCTTCAAGAAATTGAGGGCAGAGAGTCTTCAGCTTGGTTTCACCCACACCCTTGATGTGTCGAAACTCAGCCAGTGTTAGGGGTTTAAGGCGTGCCATTTCCTGCAGGGTTACATCGCTGAAAATAATAAATGGCGGTACATTCTGTTTCAGGGCAATTTCTCGACGAAGCTTGCGTAAATGCTCGAACAAAGACAAATCCACATCATCTGATGAAGTAGAACGACTGATTGTCTCGATCCGTTTCTGTCTGGATGGTTGCGGCTGAACAGGCTTGGCGAGAAAGACCTCACCATGCCCTTTCAATAAATATTTGCCCGAAGGTGTTAGCTGCAAGCTGGCATATTGCGGATCTTTGACGAGAAAGCCCTGGCTGATCAATTGTTCAATCCATTGCAAAATGTCGCTATGACGAGATTTTGGAAGCAAGTTATAGGTGCTGAGAGTATCGTGGCCAAATTGCAGAATTTTTTCAGACTTTGCCCCCT
>CAZXUP010000069.1:1269-10060 GCA_964643815.1 uncultured Vampirovibrionales bacterium | reverse complement strand
GCCCCCTTCAAGACACCGGCAATGTGATGACTCCCAAAACGTTCCTTGACTCTGGCAACACAAGACAAAATTTTACGGGCGACCGTAAACGCATCTTCCAGGGGTTCGTATTCACCCAAGCAACAATCGCAATGCCCACAGCGTTCTTTTTGATAAACCTGGCCAAAATATTCGACCAGGTATTTATGGCGGCAGACCACGCCCTGACAATAGTTTGCCATTTCATAAAGTTGCTTTAGGGCCTGCTCGGTGTCGGCCTGGGACATTTGCATAATCGATCGCCATTTTGCGACATCCGAACTCGCAAACAGAAGAACGCATTCGGCAGGCAGCCGATCGCGTCCTGCCCGACCTGCCTCTTGCTGGTAATGCTCCACCGATTTGGGCATGCCCGTATGGATGACGTACCGGGTGTTGGAACGATCGATGCCCATGCCAAACGCGACCGTCGCCACCACAATATTCACTTCTTCCTGCAGAAACGCTTCCTGGTTTTGTGCCCGCAGTGTATCACTCAAGCCCGCATGATAAGGCCGCACCTTATACCCTTTGGCCTGGAGCGAGGCTGTCAGTTCTTCAACGTCTTTTCGGCTGATGCAATAGATAATGCCGCCTTCATCCGGGTAGCGGTCGATGACGCTGCACACCTGCTTGAGCAGATTGGCGCGATATTGGACGCGATAACGCAAATTGGGCCGTTCAAAGTCTCCGACAAGCCGCTGTGGCTGATGCAGGTTGAGCGCCTGAATGATATCCTCGCGCACTTTCCCGGTTGCGGTGGCGGTAAACGCATGGATAGCAATATTCGGAAATGCTTCCCGAAGCTTGTTGAGTTCCCGGTAAGCCGGACGAAAATCGTGTCCCCACTGGCTGATGCAATGGGCTTCATCAACAACAAAATAGGCAACCGGACACTGTTTTAAGGCAGCAAGAAAGGTTTCGTGAGCGAAGCGTTCCGGCGCAACATACAATAGTTTCAGCGTACCTGCTTGCAGCTTTTGCAAAATGTGTCGGCGTTCCGACTCAGCCACTGTGTTGTTGAGGCACTCGGCCGAAATGCCCAGACTGCGCAGCGCATCCACCTGGTCTTTCATCAGGGAAATGAGGGGTGAAATAACAATTGCCGTCCCCTGCATTTCCAGGCTGGGGAGTTGATAACAAATCGATTTGCCGCCCCCGGTCGGAAGGATCACAAGCGAGTCCCGACGGGCCGCAATCGCATCCATCGCATCTTCCTGAAGCGGTAAAAAGGTATCGTAACCCCAGTACTGTTTCAGGATGGCATGCGTGTTCAACATGCTTGTACTGTATCAGACATGGCCAGCTTGGGGAAATACCCAAATCGGAAGCAATGGAAAACAGCCGATCTGCCTTGCTGTGATAAAAAGAACGCTTGGCGATCCCAAGCGTTCAAAATTATGAACAAAATGACACAAAAGCGCAGCCTTATTTCAGGAAAAACCTCGATTATCGAGGCTTTTTAGGATAGCCGCCGCCCTTTTTGGCCGGAGGTTTGCCTGTGGGACGGTCCGAACCGCGTTTCTTGGGGAAGCGGGCGGCCATTTCTGCGCCATAACCCGTTTTTTCACCATCTTCCACGGGACGTTTGAATCCGCGGGAAGGGCCGCCAGAAGGACTGCGGGAAGGACCACGAGAAGGCGCGCGGGAGGGGCCACGAGAAGGACTTGAGGAGCTGCTGTTTCTTGTCGGGCGCGGCGTATAGGAAGCGCCTGTTTGGGAGGGTTGGGCTTGGCGGGCAGCAAGGGTGGAGAGGCTTTTGTTCATCAGCTGCAATTCCGCCTGAATCGCGTTCAACGCCCGCAGCAGTTCCTGATTGTCTGTCATGGTGTATCCAATCATCATTAGGGAAGGCATTCCGTTGTAGCGTGAAAGCGACAGCCAAGCAAGAAACTCTTCGTAGTAAGCGGCTAACCCTCCGGTTCGCTATCGATCAGATATTGCTCCTCTTCTTCGCTCCAGTACACAGAGAGGCGGTTTGGGCGACAGCAGACCTGGCAATCCTCTACGTATTGCTGCATACTGCCCCCGTCCGGATCGACAAAGACAGAGTTGCCTTGAAAGCAGAAGGCACAAGTAAAAAAGGAATCCATACCTCTATTTAAACAAGGAGTGATTGGATTGACAAACGTTCAGCCAGTCTTTTACTGTGGTTCTTAATGTCTATCCAGCTCAACGCCATTTCCAAAACCTTTGTCACCCACAGCCTGTTTGAAGGCCTGACCCTTCAAATTGGGGCCAAAAGCCGTATCGGGCTGATTGGCCGGAATGGCTGCGGCAAATCGACCCTCCTCAAAATCATCATGGATCAGATTCAGCCCGATGGTGGCTCCATTTACCGGGCGCCGGGACTCCTTATCAACTATCTCTCGCAAGAGCCGCGCATTACCCCAAGTCTGACGCTGGAAGCGGAGATGCGCTCCGTGTTTCAGGAAGTCAGCGACTTAACGGCAAAGGAAGCCAAGCTGCTTGAGAAACTGAGTGATGAAAGCTGCTCTCAGGAAGAGCTTATGGACCTTGTAAACCGGCTAGGTACCGTTCAGAGCGCTTTGGAGCGGCTGGACGCCCAAAGTATGGACGCTCGCATTGGCAGCATCCTGAAGGGGCTGGGCTTCAGTCTGGAGGATCATCAGCGCAAGACGGGTGAATTCAGCGGAGGCTGGCAGATGCGGATTAACCTGGCCAAGGTGTTGCTGGAAGGCGCCGACATCTTGCTGTTGGATGAACCGACCAACCACCTGGATTTGGAAGCCTGTGAGTGGATGGAAAACTACCTGAAAAATTATCCAGGCGGACTGGTGCTGGTTTCCCACGATCGACGCTTTATGGATCAGGTGGCGACTGAAATTGCCGAGCTGGAGAGTGGTTCTATGAAAGTCTGGACGGGGAACTACACATCCCATCTGGCCCAAAAAGAGGCTGAGGCAGACGCTCTGCTTTCAGCCTACGATCGCCAACAAAAAACGTTAGCCAAGCAGACGGCCTTTGTGGATCGCTTTCGCGCCAGCGCCACACGCAGCACCCAGGCCAAAAGCAGGGAAAAACAACTGGCTAAAATCGAGCGGATTGAACTGCCCGATCACGACAACCGGCGGATGTCCATTCGTTTTCCCAGCCCCCAACCTAGCGGAAAACAGGTGTTGACCCTGCGCAACGTCGCCAAATCGTTTGGCAACAAAGCGCTGTTTAGTAAAATTGATGCCGATTTGACCCGGCAGCAGCGGGTGTTTTTGCTGGGAGCCAATGGTGCGGGCAAAACAACCCTGTTGCGACTGATTTTGGGATTGGAAACGCAGGATTCAGGCGACATTACGCTGGGCCATAATGTGCAAACAGGATATTTCTCGCAAAACCAGTTGGAAACGCTGGACCCGGCATTGTCTATTTTTGACACCATGCGTGAAGCCTGCCCCAAAATGACCAACACCGAACTGCGAACCTTGCTGGGTCGTTTCCTGTTTACGGGCGATCAGGTCTTCAAACCGGTTTCCGTTTTAAGCGGCGGCGAAAAAAGCAAGCTGGCCCTGGCCAAACTGATCACCTCCGGCCCCAATACATTAATACTGGATGAGCCGACCAACCATATGGATATTCCCGCCAAAGAGGTGATCACCGAAGCCCTGGATGATTACGAGGGCAGCATGTTGTGCATATCCCACGATCGGTATTTTATTCAGCAACTGGCGACAGACATCTGGGAAATTTACAATGGGCATCTACTGAACTACGGTGGGGATTACGACTATTATCTGCTTCGGCGCGAGGCGATGCACGCCCAGGTTGATGCCAATAATGCCAAAGTCGCTCCAGGCTCTCCCAAGGCAGAATCAGCGATAGTCCTTCCTGTCACGGAAAAGCAAGTTCATGCACAATCGTCCAAAGAGCTGGAGAAGCAACTCAAAAAGCTGGAGAAAAAGCTGACCCAACTGGAAGAGGAAATTGCCGCTCTGGAAGTTCAACTGCATGATCCGAATCTTCAGCAAGATTATCAACAGTTGCATGTCATCTCTTCAGACATTGAGCAAAAGCAAAAAATGCACGCTCAACTGGATGAACAATGGAACGCTTTGGCTGGTAATTTGAGTCTTTGAACAGGCCACAATGGATGGAGTCTGCGCGGCCGTTGCGCTAAAACGCTTACGGATTCGGACTCCCGAATGGCGGCCTGAGAGAAGGACCAATGATTCATTAAAGGCGTGTCAAACGCATTTGGAGACAAGGGCGACTGCAAGTAAAAAAGAGATGACGTTGTATTATCCCGTTTGCTCTTCCCTAAGTTAGAATTGAAGCTCATCTGTATTGTCGGCTTTCAATTCTGATTCATGCTACAGATATTTTCCCGTTTGGAAGGCTTTTTGGAGCGACACTCATTGATCATCTCCTATTGGGCCTGTCTTCTGGTGGTGTTTTATTGCATGCTGGCCTTGTGCAATGTGGATCTGGATCTGTGGGGTTTGTTGACCATGGGAGCGCTGATTGATCGCAACCCTTCATTTTTCCCAATGACCGATCTGGCCTCTTACACAGCTTTAGGGCGCCCTTGGATTTATCATGAGTGGGGCTGCGGCGTTATTTTCTACCAAGTCGTCAAACATTTTGGCGCCGTTGGATTGTTTGGGTTCACCTGGGCGTTATCGGCACTGTTGTTTGCAATTGTTTGGCAGTGCGCCCGTTTCTCGATTTCACGCTTGCAGCCAGAAGAGCATCGCCGTATGTGGAATTTGTTCCTTTTTTCGGTAGCAGGCTTTATGGCAATGGGATATTTATTTTTTAGCGTAACCCGCTGCCAGCAGTTTTCATTTTTGGGTTATGCGCTAACACTATGGTTGTTACAGCGCATGCATCTTAAAGGCGCCTGGAAAGCACTCTGGCTGTTACCTGTTATCCTGATGCTATGGGCCAATCTTCATGCTGGTTTCATCTTGGGCCTGGTCGCAATGGGTCTTTTCTGCTTGTCTTATGCCTGGGAGCGCCAATGGCAGGCTGCTAGCCGTCTGGCGATTATTCTGGCCTTATGCTTGCTGGCAACGGGGATTAATCCATACGGATTCGCCTTCTGGGAAAAATTGATTCCCTCCTGGTTTATGAACCGTGGTTTTATTTGGGAGTGGCAGAATGTCTTTTTGGCAAAGCCGGCCTTTGGCCTGATTTATACAGGCTTTTTGCTCATCTGGCTGTGGGTTGCCGCTTGGCGCTGGTGGCAGGATAGAAGCCGTTTTCCACTGACGCTGAGTTTGATTTTGGCGACAGGTCTGGAAGGCTGGCTGCATATCAAGCTGGCGCCTTACTTCCTGATTACAGTGCTCTGCCTGGGACTCAATGAGGCTATTCCACCAATGCTCTACCAGGGAGGACGTCCTGGTTTTCTCCGTTTCAATTATCTTCTGGCTCGATTTGGCCCGCCTTTGGTTGCGGTGTATTTTGGGTTTCTGGCATTAAACTACACGATGACTCATGCCCAGCCGTTCAGTTTTGCGGTGAAGGGAGCCGAGCCTAGCAAGTACCTGATTCATTATCCGTTGGGATTGACGCGGTTGATGCAAGAGCATCGGATTAAAGGCAACATATGGCTACCCTTTGATTGGGGTGAGTGGATGACCTGGTTATTCCATCCGCAGATTCGGGTTTCTATGGATGGCCGGTATGAAACCGTTTATCCAGAAGCAGTTGCTCAAGACAATTTTGCTTTTTATATGCCGCCCTATCGAACGGAGCTTCTGCGAAAATACCCGGCAACCGACTGGGTGATCGTACCCACCAGCGTACCGGCTTTGATTAACATCATGCAACGTCAGTCCAATTGGAAATTATGTTACAAAGACGAAGTGGCTGTGCTGTTTTCCAAGCCCGGGCGCTGCCCTGCCAAGGGCAAACGTTTCAGCAATCAAACTCAGAGGCTTGACGCATTTATTGGCGATCTCAATCGTTTCCGCTTGGTGGAACGTATAGAATTTAGACGCTAAATTTCAAGGCCGAAATTCGACAAGCAGGAAATTCATAAACTTTTTCTGGAAGTTGGATAAAATTTTCTATTATCTGAAAATCCGGGTCAGAAGCGGTAAAAAAGGAGGCAGCACAGGCCAAAGGAAACGTTGAATTTCCGGTGACGACAAAGCGGGACGAAAAAAACGCAGCAACTTGAGGCGACGATGAAATTTTCGGCTGTATTTGTCTTGATAAACGTGAATGGTTTGTTGATAGGACTGTTTTTGATGAATCGCCTTATGCAAGGTTTCGGCTGCCAAAATTCCTGTTTCCAGCGCATGCGCCATGCCTGAACCCGTGAAAGGATCCACCGTAATATGAGCGTCCCCGATTCGAAGCAGCCCATTGTTTTTGCTGGGTGAAAGCAAATCCAGATTCAAATCTGCCGTGGTGCAGAAATCACCCTCCCGAACGCCATCCTGAAGCCAGTGTTTGGCCATCGGGTTTTGCCCTATCGAGGCCTGGATAAAATCCTGAAAATCCCGGTGAATGAAGTTGCCAATCCTGGCATCAGCCAGCATGCAGACATTAACCCTCGTTTCGGAGATTGGTTGAATGCCTCCATAGCCTCCTGGAAATAAAAACATTTGGAGATCTTTACTTTGAACCCTTGCCGGTAGACGTACATGGCACTGGATGCCCACCGTTTTTTTACAGGTTGGCCGGGCATCCGGTGTGTTATTGATCATCAGACGGCCATTGCGACCCGTGGCATCAATGAGCCAGTCGGACACAAAATGATGGGTTTGGATTGCATTATCGCTTCGATGCTGCGTGCGAACTTGAAACCGCCGGTTTTTATACTGCACGTCGGGGAGAACGCGTTGTTCTTCCAGTACAGTCAGATCCGCTTTGCGAGCTTCTTGCACCAGTAAGCTATCTAATCTTTCCCGAGGGATGGCGAACGCATAAGGATATTGCCGATGCATCCATTGCATGCGAACCTGTACAGCTTGACCATCCACATTATGAAAAAAGATGTTTTCAATGGGGCCAAATGCATCGGCATAAACGCATTCCCAAACCCCCAACTGCTTCATGCAATCAAAACCGTCCGGCCCCAAAAATTCTCCACAGAGCTTTCGGCGAGGGAAGCGGCTTTTCTCAAGCACCAACGGATCATGACCAAGCTGCTTCAACCGTAACGCACATGCAATTCCGGCCAAGCTGCCGCCACAAATCAGGATCTCTGTCCGAATCATGCTTGTCTTTCGCCATCCGGTCGTTGCCAACTTACAATCCATCGGTATGGATATTGGCGTTGGATTTGCAATTGAGGCAATCCCACCTCCTGCTTCAATGCCTCTAGCTCTGTTTTGGTAAAACCTCGCAAGACGGACAGCGGCGCATCATTGCGGAAGATACGTCCTTTTCCCGTCAAAATACTCAACAGTTTGATACCCAACCAGGCCATCGGGTGGCGCTCCAGGTCGTTGACAATCAAGCCGTATTTACAAAGGCGAGCCATTTCCCGCAAGAGCCGGACCGCTTCATCCTGGGGCAAATGATGCATGAACATGGAGCTGATGACGTAATCATAGCTCTGGTCCGGCATGGGCCAGTTGAGGGCGTCTCCCTGACAAACCTTGATTTCCGGGTAGCCCCGTATCATATTCCGAGCCGTTTCTACAGCCACCGGATGCAGATCCACCGCGGTGATTGTCAGTGGAATGCGTTGATTATTTTGAGCCCACTTTGCCAGGGCGAGTGGGATATCCGCTGAGCCGGTACCCAAATCTAAAATACTCACGTTTCCTCGAAACCCGATGGGAAGCATTCGCTCTAATTTACTTTGGATGGCCTGAATTCCGCCCAGGTTCCGGTTGACCCACTGGATGTCCTGCAACGCCCGGATAAAATCCTGGCGGCTAGTGGATGGCAGATCCATCAGTTCCTCTTCGTCTCGGCGTTTTTTGAATGTCAGAACGCTCTCAATCATCGCGGGTAGCCCTTAATTCAAATGCTTTTTGAGAACCAGCGCACTGTTTTTGGAACCGAAGCCGATACAGTTGCAAACGGCCCATTCCACTGCGTGCAGACGGTTTATCTCCGGCACGTAATCCAGATCACACTCCGGGTCTGGGGTGGTTAAATTAATTGTAGGCGGAAGCATGCCACTTTCCATGGCGCACAGTGCGGTGGCTACACCCGCAGCGCCACTGGCGCCTTGCGGATGCCCAATCATGGACTTGGTACTGCTGGTGGGAAGTTTATAAGCAGATGAACCAAAGGCGATTTTCAAGGCGCGTGTTTCAATGCGATCATTTAGCCGGGTGGACGTTCCATGCAGGTTGATGTAATCAATCACACCCGCATCTGTCGCCGGATTCAGACCAGCATCCGCCAAGGCCAACTGGATGGCCCTGGCGGGTTCTTCGCCGCTTTCGTCAAGCCGAACCCGATGATAGGCATCACAGGTAGAACCATAACCGGCTATTTCCGCATAGATTTTAGCCTGTCGGGCCAGTGCGGCTTCTTTTTCCTCTAATATGAACATCCAAGCCCCCTCACCGAGCACAAAGCCATCACGATCCTGAGCAAAAGGGCGAGAAGCTTGAGGCGGATCGTGATTCCATCTGCGAGAAACTATTTTCATTAAGCAAAACCCGGCCATGGTGCCGGGTGTAATCGGTGTATCAATGCCGCCACATAGCACACGGTTCAACCGCCCAGACTGAATATGCTGCGCGGCATATCCGAGGGCGTCCGTCGAACTGGTGCAACCGGTAGAGATAACATGGCTGAGTCCTTTCAAATCTAATCCGATTATTGTTGGTGCTGGTTTTAA
>CAZXUP010000069.1:0-1259 GCA_964643815.1 uncultured Vampirovibrionales bacterium | reverse complement strand
CTGGATAACGTTCCCATCGTGTTAGATGGAATCGCATAAACACTCACCTGATTCATCTGTTCTTCGAAAAACAAACGGTACTGCTGCTCCAGAAACTCAATTCCGCCTCCGCCGCTCCCTACCAAAACCCCAAATCGCTGCCGTTCTTCCATTGAGAGTCCAAGTGGTTCTATCCCGGCATCCTGAAATGCTTCCGTCGCCGCCGCAAGCCCAAACGGGACTGTTCTCGGTATATGAGGGGCATCCTTTCGGGAAACCCAAAGCAGTGGATCAAAATCGTTGACTTCACCCGCAACTTGGCAAGATAATGCCTCCGGGCAAAACCGACTGATCCGGCCAATCCCGCTTTTTCCGCTTAGCAGAGCTTCAAAGAAATTTTCTCGCCCAATCCCATTGGGGCTTAAGCAGCCTATTCCCGTAATTACCACCGTTTTTTGTCCGGTTTGCATCATGGCTGCTCCCCACTCTGGCTTGCTCTTCATTTCCAAAAACAGTCCAATCAACTGTTGAATAGTTGTACTTGGTCTCAATTCAATCAGCAATTATCCATGAGGCTTAATTAAACTTGGCTACAGATCCCTTAAAACAGAAAAATAACCAACTATCGAATTGCCCTGGCTCCAACCATTCTGCTTTGATGGTGAGCTGGCTATTAAATCGGATAATGTCGTATTCGTTGATCGAGCCTTCAAGTTTTACAGCCAGGGGCGTGATTCCCTGGAAAGCCTTCGCGCCCGGCTTTACCGGGAGGGCTTTATTTATAAGCCCAAAATCCCCTGCATTCAATGCTGAAAAACCGGCTTTACGTCGGGAATATCGAATAGAGGAAATTCTTTATACATGAGGTTGCCGAAAATACGTTAAATGCTACTCATAACGATACTTTTAGGGAGATAGTAGAACAGAAGATTGTTATTATTTTCTATTGATGTATACCTGTCTTTACTGACTCAATTACTGCAAAATTACTATTTCTTTTTGTTACAGGTGTTCGCTGTCCATAACATGAATTTGGTAAAAAACGAACAGATATCCCTTTACCCAGTCTCTCATCCATAAGCGCTCACGGATGAGAAACGCAGAGATCTATACGCGAGTTAAGAGCTACTATCCCCCCTGCAACCTATGTACGGTCTCATCTTCGGATAAGAAGCAATTAGATAAGGCTAAAAACTGCTCTACTCAGGAAAACCACAAGGAAAGGTGACCGAGACCCACGGACGGTGCCATCCAAAAGTTGAGTTTTTGGATATTAGCAC
>CAZXUP010000068.1:6842-11224 GCA_964643815.1 uncultured Vampirovibrionales bacterium | reverse complement strand
GATAAAGACCCGTTGAATTTCGGTGGGGGTCGGTAAAAGCAGTGGCGGATTGGCTGCGCCGGAGTTGTAGGAATCAAAATAGTTGGCGTGTGTAAAGCGCAGGCGGCTGGCCTTGCGCACACCGGCTGCATTCAGGTCGATAATGGCGGTCCCGTAGATCACATTGGCTCCACCCTGTGAAATGACCTTGCTGGTCCCTACAGGCGTGGCCCCTGTGCCTACATCGTAGCACTGTTGGGCATTGCAGGCTTCCACGACATAGCCTTGCTGCATGCCCGCGTTCTGTTCCACGTACAGGTCGCTGCCAGGGCCATCGATGAGGGGAAATTTCAGATCGATGGATTGCGAGTAGGAATTGATATCCCCGCCGGTCGGCAAAATAGAAATGGGTCCGCTTTCCTGGGTGGGTTCGTAGCGCAAGGCGCGGGCCGTGGCTGTCGAATTTAACTGAATTTGACTGACGCCTACGGGCGTGAGCAAGGGTGTCGGGATGAGGCTGCGGCTTTCAACCGTAATGCTGTCGTTGCCGCCATTACTGGATACACCCATCAGTTGCACGTTAAAGCCCCCTAAAGAGCCATTTGAGGCGGATGACTGGAAAACACTGGTTGCAACAGACTGGGCGTTTCCGGGATTGGCGGTGGGTTTTCCACCGGGATTGCCACTGTATAATGCCGCTGCACCGGCCATGGCGGCTCCTGTGGTCACCCGCTGAAGGTCATTCTGGATAAACGCCTGGATGCCGGTATAGATGGAAATGCCCATAAAGCCAACAATCATGACGCCTACGCCGCAGAGCAAGGCCAAGTTAGCGCCTCGGCTGCTTTTACGGCGCTTTGTGTTGGCTTTAATTTGTTGCTGATACATAGTCACAAGCGTTTCTCTTCCTTTCTCCGGACAAAGTTGGTCGCTAGGGCGTTGCCGTTGTGGTCGCTGCCGGATCTGTGGCGACCGGTACTGGGGGCGGTCCTGGGGTAATGCCAGCCGAAGTGAGCAGGGCGCCGCAGGTTGACGAGGGTGATACTGCCGCGACACCGGTGGTTGGTACGGGTTCTGCCGGTGGCATAATCGTGGATGTCTCGCCGGTAACCGGGTCGGTGACCGTAATGGGGACGGGCGGCACTGGAGGCGGCGTCAAGAGGGATACGATAGCTATGGTGCCGGTGATGCCTTCCGCTTCGCAGCCGGGAATGATGCCGCCTTCCCACGGTGGAAGCACCGGTGTTCCGAACGGCACCCAGGGGGTGCCTGCCGGTCTGGAGGGTGCGCCGCTATTGGCGGCTTGCAGGAGGTTACGGTTGATGGGTTGCGAAACCTTGATGGTGAAGCTGGGCACGAAGCTTGCGATGGATTGATATTGCTTGTTTCCCACCATCACGCTGGTGTAATCGTCCACGTTGACGATCTGGACGTTATCAATTTTGCTTCCCATTTGCAGCGAGCCTTGCAGCGGGCTTCCATTCATATAACCGTTTAACATACCCCCTGCAACGGCGTTGGGAGTATTGCTCATTTCCAGTTTTTTCAGCATGGGTTCTTTAACCGCATCTGCGGCCATGTGGGCTTGATAGGCGCCCATCCCCATCGCCATGCCGCCGACCAAAACAAGCACGAAAATCGGCATAACCAGTACAAATTCAACCAATGATTGCCCTGTTGCGATGGCGTAACCGGGTTGACGTTTATGAATGTTGGAACACAGTGCAAAACTTGCAGTCACGAAACGGACTCCTTTTTAGGGGTATAAATACTCGCTGGAGGGAGCGCCTCCGCCGGTGCGGCCGATGGAGCCGGAGTATAGGGTGCCGCTGCTGGAGACCCCGGCCATGCCGTTGCCCATTATCGCCGCTGCCCCTTCGCCCATGGGTTTGGTTTCAAAGGTGCTGCCTGCGAGGTTTGCTTTGGTGTGCCCGCTGGCGGCCATAAAATAGTCGGCCATAATCTCGTTGATGCCGCCAACGGTTGCGATGACGCCGGCTGCAATCAGAATGACGCAAGCCGGGACGACGTATTCCATCAGGGCGTTGCCGCGGGCTGCCAGGGCCTTGCCTCGGGTAGTCCGGGTTTTTCTGAATTTTCTCCGCTTCTCAATCAAGATCATTGGGGCGTCTCTTCCTCGATGCTCACCGCTAAGCATATAAGCTCTGCACGTGATATCGACGGCTTCCCCCAAACCTGTAATTCAAAACGTGGAATCTTAACATAAAGTTACATTTCTGGGTAAAAACAATTAAATTCAGCGTTTGGGCAGGGTCTGGATAGGCGCGATTTCCAGGTCGGGGCCTTCCTCTGTGACTTCGGGCCGAAACTGGACACGCCCCCCGCTGAGGCGTTGCGCCTCGATGTTGAAGACAGAAAAATATTCCTTGGCCACCTGGCCATTTTTAACGATTTGCACCTTCCGAAGACTCCGTCCGCTCAGGCGATCGCCATTCACCGTAATCGTATGCGTTTCGTTGAGATAGCGATCCCCCAAAAACCGGTTTTTCTGAGTGACTAACATCCGGTGAAAGGTTGCCCGGTTTCCAATGACTTCATCCACGCTAATAGCAGCACTGGCGCCATTGGCCGGGTTGGTGATGACCACCTCGTCCCCCGTTCGTTCCAACACCCAGATATCATCCACGGTATGCTGCGATTCATAATTAGACTCAATCAGCGTGGCAATCACATTCCATTGGCCGTACATGGCGGGCGGCAGGTAAAGCGTTTTGGAAATGGTGATGGCAATGGGCTTTGTTTTACTGCTCATAGGCGCGTCCGGGGACGCATCGGCAGGTGTATCAACGGATCTCGGTGTGTCCTGAAGTTTGTATAGTGGCGTCGGCGTCTTGCGGTGGCTGGGCAGATCGTCCAAATCCAACTGCTGTGCGACGCAAACAGAAGCTCCAAATGCCAGCCCGAAGGGCATGATCAACAATGCCGAGCGGATCAGTAGTCGCTGTGCAGTCGTTATCATTTGCGAATCTCGAAGGTCTGGATGTTTTCGCGCAGCAAAGGCTCCAGCACAGCCTGGTTTTCAATCGTGACGTGTTCTACCAGGGCTTGTGGCGGCCCCTGATGAATCCAGTCCAGAATCTGTCGCATAGGGTCCGAAGCTCCTTGTAGCCAGGCTTCCACCTGACCATCCGGCAGGTTTTTGCACCAGCCCAGGATGTTGAGCATCTGGGCTTGTTCCGCCAACGAGTAGCGATAGCCGACCCCTTGCACCTTGCCGGAAATCAGCACGTGCCGGGCAACAATCTCAACAGGAACTTTAGATGAGGGGTTGGAGGATGGCATGGCTCTTCATACTTGTCAATTTTATCGATGGGGCTACTATGCACTCTCTGTCAGATTTATTGTCTCATGCCGGAACGCTTTTCGGGCGGATGCGTCTCGATCAGCGGAAGGATACAGTCTCGGCCGAGCTGTGTCACTCTTATTGTAAGAACGGTTGCCCATCATTGTAAAGATCCCTGATTATTCCGGAAATCAGCTTAAGCTTTCAGCGTAAACATCCCAATCGAAGGAGCCGCCGGATAGTATGTCCTGTTCAGCAAAGGCGCAGATAAACAGCTTGAAAGGAAGCCGGGAGCGGCTGGCATTGTCCGTGTTCAGTTTACTGTTTGCACTGGCTTTGGCTATCTCCATGCAATTGATGGCCCTGGCTGAAACGACTGTGCTGAATGCCCAGGCCGTCCGGCAGGGTGATGCGAACCGATGGAAACCCAGAGAGCCTCAACTGGACACCGCGTCACCGACATTCATACTCAAGGAAACCAAAAAGCGTGTTCAGCCGTCCGGCGCATCTTCCAAAACATCTCATGGCGTTGTCGGACTCGATCTGCTAATTCAAAAAGATCGCTATCCGGTGGTGCAGGCCGTGTTTTGGGGTACGCCTGCGCAGCAGCAGGGCGTGCAGGCCGGGGATACGATTATTGCGGTGAATGGCGTGCAAACCATCGACAAGAGCCGGGCGCAGGTAGATGTCATGATTTCCGATGTGCCGGGTGAGGTGGTGGATTTGACGATTGTGCGTGATGCCCGGATGCGGCATGTCCAACTGACCGTGGCGGCACTGGAGGAATTGCCCGCAGCGCTTCGCGGACAGTTTTCCTCGTTATTTCCGTGAGGGGTTATTTATAGAGGGCACGTTTTTGCCCCCGCCAGGTTTTATGCATAGGCAGGGACAGGGGCGATATGGACGGTATTTGGGGGATTTCAAAACCAGCGCTTGGCGTTTCGCGGTAGCGGCAGCCGGAGGGTTTTTCGGATGCCTTCGCGGATCGCAGCCTGCTATGGTCGTTTCGCAAAGGTGCGGGCGAGGCGACGGATCGTCTGCTGGGGACGGCTGCGCCGAAGCTGGATGCGGCAACGACTGATGTATTCTCGGCACTAGG
>CAZXUP010000068.1:0-6832 GCA_964643815.1 uncultured Vampirovibrionales bacterium | reverse complement strand
TTGGGCTACAAGGAAATTTTCCAACTTGCAGACCAGCCTGTGGCTTGGCGTGACCTCTCGGTCAAAAATTATAAACAACAAGTGCGCCTGAACTGGGATGATTTTCTTGAGAAAGCCAGAGCAGGCGGATTTCGCGGTGTTTTTGAAGGGATGACGCCATCCCGCTACCTCAAGGAGACGGTTTGGGGAGAGAATATCCGCCCGGTTAAGGAATTGTTCAACACACCTATCAATCGTTTCAGCAACCTGGCCGCTACTGCCGGGCTTGGCTTGATGGGCTGGCATGTCTTGCGTAATACGGCCAATGTCTATTGTGCCGCACAGACACAAGAAGATGGGACGACCGACAGCAAACTGAAAACCTGGGATGCAACCGCAACAGCGTTTATCGGGCAGGCGTTCAAAAATCTGCTGTGCTGGGAAGCAGCCAGTGCTGGGTTAGCCATTGGAAAGGCGTTGATCCCGATAGGGGTGTTTCCCATTGGCGGGATTTTAGTCGGGGCCTTGGCGGCCACCGCAATGTACACGCTGCTTAACCGTTGGATTCCCGATCCGCCGGAATCGAGGGCTGTTTAGCCGCGTTTTGGAAATTTTTGCGTAATGAAGTCCCGGGCTTGTGTCAGCAGGTCTACCAGCGTATCGGTTAAATCGATCTCTTTTCGGAAGGCGGCGATGGTTTTGGGTTTTGGCTGATCCGGCATCCCAAGTGCAACGGTTCCGCTGCTGTTTGTCAGTGCAATAAAAAAGTCGGCTGGTGTATTGACGTCGGCTGCTTTGACTCGTGCAAGCGCATTTTTGATTTCCTGCTCACGGAGATCGCCTGCCATATATCTCACCTGGATTTTGCCCCAGGGTAAAACGCGCATTAATGGAGAGAGCGTAGACATTGCCAAACGCCTTTGGTTATACAACTTGCCTGTCTAAAGTCCCCTGAACGCTGAAAAGTGCTACTGAAGTTTTCAGCAAAGCGCTGCGGGCTTTTCGACACCTTGGCGGCGACCACGGTTTACACGCTGCTCAGCCCATGGATTCCCGATCCGCCGGAGACGCAAGCGGCTTAACCGAACTGGGGGAATTGCTTTTTGAAGTGGGTTTTCACCTGGGTTAGTAAATCCGCCACCAGAACACTGTGATCCAGTGTGTCGCGTACCCTGGAGAATGCCTCTGAGTTGCCGGAAACCACGGCAAATACTCCGCCACCTCTGGAAGCCAGCCCAACCGCCGTGTCTGGAGGGGCCGTGAAGTCGGCTTTCACCATCGTGATGGCTTTTTCAACACTACCCTCCCGGAAGTGTCCCTTCATGTACTTCACGGGAATCTGTCCCCATTGCTTGACGCAAACCGGACTGCTGATTTTGGACATGGCTATCGCTCCTTTTGACCTATCGTGAGTTGTTAAACGTCCCTGATAGTCCAAAAGTGCTATTCAATCTTTCAGCAAAGCGCGGCTGGTTTTTCGACGCCCTGACCGCGACCGTAGTGATAGCCTTTGGCTTGCGACTCTTCGATGCGCTTGACGGCCAGTTCCCGAGCGGCATCCCAGGGCAGCAGTTCGTTGCGCTTGGCGTAATCGAATACCTGTAGCGTCGTGTCGTAAATGCCCATGGTCTTATCGTGGGCCGCTTCAAACGAAAGGTTTTCCAGTTCGCAGGCCACCATAATCACGCCGCCCGCGTTGATGACAAAATCCGGCGCGTACAAAATGCCGCGTTTTTGCAGTGTTACCGCCACCTGTTCGCTGGCCAGCGGGTTGTTGGCGCCTCCGGCCAGAATCTTGGCTTTGAGTCCGTGGGCAACGCCTTCGGTAATGATGCCGCCAATGGCGTTGGGCGAGAAAACATCCACTTCCTTGTCATAGAGTTGCAACGAATCGCAGAGGGTGACTGCCGGATAGAGTTCTTTCATGTGGGCCAGCGCTTTCGCGTTAATATCCGAGATATAAACCGTGCAACCGGCGTTCAATAAATGTTCCACCAGGTGAAAACCGACTTTTCCGGCACCCTGGATAGCGACTCTCAGCCCGTCCAGATCGTCACGGTGCAGTTTTTCTTTCGCGGCGGCCTCAATGCCTCTGAATACGCCTAGCGAGGTCAGGATGGCCGAGTCTCCCAAACCGCCGTCTTCTTTGGCGAGTCCGGTGATATAGGGAGAGACCTGATGCATGATATGCAGATCGTTCGTATCCGAGCCCACGTCACCCGCGCCGATATAGGTGCCTTTCAGCAGGTTAATCCGCTCCGCGAAGGCTTTGAGCAATTCAGGGGTCTTCTGGGCCGGGTTATCCAGCATGACGACTGATTTGCCGCCCCCGAGCTTCAATCCGGCCATCGACGATTTATACGTCATGGCGCGGGAGAGGCGCAGTACGTCGGTCAATGCTTCGGCTTCCGAGCTGTAACCTTTCATGCGGCAGCCGCCCAGGGCTGGCCCCAGGGTGGTGTCATGGATGGCGATAATCGCTCTCAACCCTGTTTTCGGGTCGGAACAAAAGAAGACGCCTTCATGTCCGCGCTTCTGAATCAGGTCAAAATAGGTCATTGCCGTGCCCCTTTCCGATGTAATGCGCCCTGTCTGTGGTTATGCTCCAGGCGCGATCCTATACATGGATTGCAGCGGGGAGGCCACATACAGCCTGGTCAGCGAAAGAACCAGACTCAGGTTATCTGTATTATTAGCGCGAAAAATGGGGTCGTCAATCTTCGTGTCCGGATGACTGTAAGGCGGCAGGCCAGCCGGTATGGCTCTCTCGTCCGGGGTTTGAAAATTCGGGTCTGTGTTGACTGATGGCTGAGCTTCATTTTGAAGGGTGTACAGTTCGGCAAGCTCTGCCTTCATGGCTTTTAGCTTGTCCACCTCATCCTTCATGGCGGTGTACTTGTCTTTGCAGGCGGCAGCCCAGGGTTCAAAGGCACAGCCGGGAGCCATCACCACAAACGGCGTGTCCGGATAATCCCGACAGAACTGGGGTCTGTCTTCCCAGACGCCGCATTTGTTGTCTGGGGTTTGGTAGCGGCACTGGTAGAAGACGATGTCTTCCTCGGTTTTGAAGTCCTCCAGCTTCTTGGCAGCCTTCAGAGTCCGCTCGACGATGCCGGGGACAATTTTTTCGGCTTCGGCGTGGCTGGCATACGGCGCCATAATCGAAAAGAAGCCTTGGGCAAATTCATCCCCACCGGCGGCGCGCTTGAGCAGTTGATGATACGGCTTGCTGGGCGAAGCGCCCTTGCAGCACGAACCCAGGCTACAGCACTTGGGTAGCGGGATTCCGAGTTCTTTGGCGAAAAGGTTGGCCATGTCGGTAAGAGGTTCCGGCTGTGCGTCTACTCTTTTATATTGTGCGCCAAATCGCCCTGCATGCCATCCTGCGGACAGTTTATAGACGCGCCCTGATATTAATAGAAGTTAGTAGCGCGGAGCCAGAGCGCCATAGTCTTGCACCCGATCCCCGTTCATTCGGCTCAAGAGCTGAAAACGGGCATCTTCCAGCGTCCGTACCGTGTCAAGGTGCCGATCTTCATCGCTGGAACCCTCGTCACAGGTGAGCGCCTGCAAGCGTGCCTGCTCAATGTCCTGGTTGATTTTGCGGATGTCCGCAATCAGTTGCGGGTCCGAATTTTGGCTACGGCTGTGCCCAAGCAGGGCAAAACGCATGAGGACTCCGTCTTTGAGGGCTTTAAGCCCGCTCGTTTTTTTCTTGATGCCTTTATTTTCAGGCGTCATACTATTTTACCTCTTCCCGGATTGGGTTGCTGCGCTATACTCAACAGTCCAACGACTCACTATTATAAATAAAACCCGTTTTCAGCGCAAAATTGCCTGTCAGTCAGTTGTCTCGCCCAGACAAAGAGAGATGTCCTTCTCTATCATGCATGCGAGCGGCTTGCCCTTCTTTCGGGATGGCGGTTTAATGGACCTGTTAGAGTTTTTGGTCAGTTTTTCGGCTTTCTCCTGTATCTGGAGGAATTTCCTTTGGATCTATTGGTTTTAGCCTCTTGAACCCTTGTGTTTCGGTACACTACCCTGGTATAACTAGGGTGTGGGGCAAACCGGACGGTGACGATGCTCATCCTTAAACGCGACGGCCTACCAAGGCAGCCTCGATGAGTCAACAGGGGAAGTCAAAGACCAGTTATTTCAAACAGAGACAGTGCGGCGGGTTCCAAAGTGTATAAACTATTAAAACGACAATGTTTACAGTTTTGTAAACTTCCGGTCTCAACCGCTAAAGCTTTGTTCTGAATCGTCGAGTACCTCACAGTGAAGCATTATTGAGGGAGAGAGTATCCAATGACAGACTTCAAAGGAATTAATCCGGACAAGAAAGCCAATTTTAACGCCAACCGCCAGGGCAAAGGCGCTTCCGATGAGAAACCGGAAGCGGCCCAGGGTGCGACGCCCTCAGGCGATCCGTATGCGGATCTCAAAGTAGACCCCAATCACCTGATGAAATTACTGGCCGAGCAAGCCAAGCTGAATGTTCCGTCGGATGTGCAAAATGCAGGCATCAATCAAACGGTTGCCCAGTTTGCCAGCGAAGTCTCGCCGGAGCGTCACTCCCGCCTGAAGCGTTTGATTGAGCAAACCTACACGCAGGAATTTGGAAAAGAGCCTAACCCCCAGGTTTTGCAGAATATCCTGGACAACTATCTGATTGGTCAGCCGGTTGTGCAGGCGAATTAATCGCGATCAGACCGAGCAACGTCCTTTCCCCACCAACCGGCCCGGATCATGTTTGATCCGGGTTTCGGCTTTTGGCTGTTATTTTCTCAGTGCTTGCGCTTTCCGTTCCAGATGAGCTGTGACGCTTGCCAGACTTGAACTCCTGTGTTTGAAGGAGGTCATGGGGTTTGAGTCTTGCCAGTTTGCGGAAATAGTGCAATGATGCTTTACTGTAGGCCCTGACTTTAGTATGATGACTACCTTGCTGTGCATGGGCCGCAGAACTCGTCTAAATCGAGGGTATCCCTGACAGAAGTGTGTGTGTGTCCAATTCATTTTGGATTCCGTTTTTATACCGTAATAGGAATGGTCAAGAGGTTTCCCCATAGTGAGCGCTACATCCGAAAAAGAGACAGTGAGCAGTCAAAAGTCGTCGGCCCGCAACGAGAAAATTTTGATTGTGGATGACGAGGCCAGCATCCGCCGGATTCTGGAAACCCGCTTCAAAATGCTGGGCTTTGATACAGCCACGGCAGCGGATGGTGAAGAAGCGCTGGATGTTTTCAACAAGTTCAGCCCGGATATCATTGTGCTGGACATCATGATGCCAAAGATGGACGGCTATGGCGTCACGAAAGAAATTCGCAAGATGGCCGACACGCCCATCATTATCCTCACTGCGCTGGGCGATGTGGCGGAACGGATTACCGGTTTGGAGCTGGGTGCGGATGATTATGTCGTCAAACCCTTCAGCCCGAAAGAATTGGAAGCGCGCGTCAAATGCATTTTGCGTCGTACAACTTCCCGCAACGGAACCAGCAGCGGTGGCGGAGCGCCCAGCAAGGAAGCCAACAACATGGTGGTGGTCGGCAACCTTAAAGTCGATCTCAACAAGCGCCAGGTCTTCAAAAAGAACGAGCGGGTTCGCCTCACCGGCATGGAATTCAGCCTGCTGGAACTGTTGGTCAGCAACTCCGGCAAGCCTTATTCTCGTGGCGAAATTTTGCAGCACGTCTGGTCTTACCCACCGGATCACCGGATTGATACCCGTGTGGTGGATGTGCATATCAGCCGCCTGCGTTCCAAACTGGAAACGGACATCAGCAATCCCGAGCTGATTTTGACGGCGCGTGGCATCGGCTATATGTTCCAGAAGATCGACTAAACGCTTCGTGTTTGTCATTCCTGCGAAAGCAGGAAGCCACTTCTGAATCAATTCAATTTTAAAATCGGCTAAGAGTCGCCCTCTTGGCCGATTTTTTGCTACTATTAGAGAAGATAGAGAGTTCTGCACGAAAAGCAGGCGAGGAAAGCAGGAAAGTGACAGTTTCTGTATTGCGTATGCGATTTGGCTTAAAGGCTCCGGTGACTCCTGCGATCCGGCTTGGCTGCTGCCTGGCGCTTTCGCTGTGCGTTACGCTCGCCGTAACCGGCTGCCGCAATGATCGTGTAAGCGTCAACCAGAAAGATTCGCACTCCCCCCAGTACGCCTATCGTCTGCATGAACTGGCCCTGTTGCAGATGGCGGCGGATGATGTGATGACCCTGGAGCGCTCAAAAGAGTATGGCCGTATTTATGATGAGTATGGCGGCCCCGATTTTAAAAAGACGATCAGTCGTCGGCGTTTTTTGATCATGACCAACTGCGTTGAAAGTTACCTGGGCGGCTTGGTGGAATTTGACGTCAACGATTTGGGCTTCAAACGGAAGCAAGCCAAAGATAAAAATGCAAAAGCCCTCGACATTTTGACGCGCAAGGTGCAACGCGAACGCGGCAGCGTGGATGAACGCCTGGTCTTTGTGCCGGATGGTTTTAACTTCAAGTTGAATAGTTTGTTCTGGTTTTCCAAGGACAAGCTTTTCTTACAGTGTATTCAAGACAGCCCGATGATTGAAGCCAGCACGGAACCGCAACCGCAAGGACTGCCGGTGGACGCCGCGACATCTACCACGCAAACGCCTGCCAATGGCGAGCCATCAGCGACAGATTCCGCACAGACACCTACGGGTGCGCCTGGGCAGGCTGGACCAGAAAACACCCAGGGAAAGCCCAAAACGGAATCATCCACCAAAAACACGCTCACCAAACCCGCGGCAACCGATGCGCCAGAAAATGGAAGGCAACAAACCACGACACCGACAACCGGAACGGAACCGCAGAAAGATCCGGCTG
>CAZXUP010000067.1:9707-11305 GCA_964643815.1 uncultured Vampirovibrionales bacterium | reverse complement strand
GACGTGCGGTTCACGCGCGGAAAAATGGCCCAGCCATTCTGCCGAGTTTTCAAACGCATGCGTCCAAATCCAGGAGTCCGCCGGAATTTTGAGAAAAAACAGGGTTGTACCTGCCAGCCAGCCCAGGGTCCAACCTGCTTTTGCCCACACTGGTTTTTGTGTAAAACGATCCAGAATGCTGTTTTGGTGTTTTAAAAGCAGATGCGCACCGCTGACCGCTAACACACAAATGCCCAGCGTGACCCAGAAAATCAGTTTCTCCAGATAACGATGGTGTTTGAGCAGAGGAACGAGATCCAGCAGGTTGTGGAAGTTGTAGGGTGCATAAGCGCCAAAGCTGATGAACAAGGCGACTGTAATCAACAGCAACCAAAAGAAAGACCGCTTGAAGCGAAGCATGCAACTCAGCATGGCGAGTAAAACCGGCAGCACGCCAATATAAACGCTGTCTGCCCAGGGCTCTCTAAATTGGGGGTACATGAACTGCCCGATGAAATGGGGTGTCGGGTATTTGCTGCCGTAAAAGTAAGGTTGAAGCAGCTCGACAATGCGATACGGCGGAAAAGACCACAGGGTAATCTCATCGTAATGCAGTGGGTCTTTGCGAACGGAAAGCTGGAGCAGTTCATACGTGGGCAGCATTTGCACGCCTACCAGCAAGCCCGCCAGCCCAAATGATGCGGCCAGATGTCCCCATGCAAACCGATGGCTGCCGCCCGAAAAATCATCCCGGATGGCCTGGATGCGCCAACGGCAGAGAATCAGCAGGGTGCAAAAAATTCCGAGAAACAACGGGTTAAATGTATCCCCGGCCAATATCATCATGGCGGTGCACACGGCGGTTAAAACCGAATAGCGCAACGAACCGGTTTTCAGCCCTGCAATAAACATGGCCAGCCCGAGCGGCGACCATACGATGGTGGGGAGGTAGTTCACGTTGTCGCTGATGCTGAGGGTGTAACCGGCATAGCCAAACAGCAAGGCGCCCCAACAGGAAAGCGTCTTGGTAAAAGACAGCGTGCGGCACAAGGCGTAAAAAGCGAATTGGGCAAACAGCAAATGCAAAATGACAAACCAGGAGATGCCGTGAATGGGGGTGGGGGTGATGAAAAACAGCATGTTGAACGGATACAGCACCTGGTGCGTGGGTTCGTCAAAAAAGGGCATGCCGGTTGAAATATAAGGCGTCCACCAAGGAAATCCGCCGGATTGGAGGCGCTCCAGCATGTAGGTTTTCATGGGCAACGCGTAAAACGTCAAATCGCGAATGTAAAGCTGTTGCTCGCCGAATACAACCGGCAACCAATAGATAAGCCAGACGAGCAGCATGACGCCAAACGGCCAGAAGCGCTGCAGAAGACTGGTCAGCCTGAAAGATGACGGTTTGGCTTTGGCCCCTTTGTTGGTCGGGTGTGATTTCTGGGAGAGTTTGCTCATGGAACGCTTTGTTTCACCACGCTTCCTGATAGAATTTTAGAATCGAATGCCGCGCAAGGGAATAACGAGTGTTGGAGCGTTTCAAAAATTGGCTGGTCCAGTTTCAGGCTAAATTGAAGTCTAAAGCCAGAATCTGAAAACCCTGCGTCCTGGCTTTAGAC
>CAZXUP010000067.1:1978-9697 GCA_964643815.1 uncultured Vampirovibrionales bacterium | reverse complement strand
GTCTAAAGCCAGGACGCAGGGTTTTCAGATTCTGGCGTTCATTGTTGGTTTTGGGTTTGTGTTGCGGGTTTTGGGACTTGACTTTGGTTTGCCGAACGATTCCCGTCCGGATGAGATGCCGATTTTGAATATTGTATTGAACCATTTGTTGTCGGCGATGCATCGCGGTGATTGGAGCTTGCATCCACACTTCCTCAACTATCCGTCGCTTTATTTTTACCTGTTGGCGGTTATTTTTTCCATCTATTACTGGGTGGGTTTGTTGGCCGGACAGTTTTTAGATTGGGCGTCGGTGATGATGGCCCTGGAAAACGATCCGGGACAATTTCAACTGGTGTTGCGATGGTTCAGCGCGGTGGCCGGAACCGCCATGATGATCGGCATGGCGTTGTTGGCCCGGCAGTGGAGCCGTAGCGAACCGGTCGCGTTGTTGGCGGCCTTGCTGACGGCAACCAGTTACCTGCTGGTTCGCAACAGTCATTTCGGCAGTGTCGATATGCTGATGACCGTGGGCATCACGTTTTCATTGTGGGCGATTGTGCGCTATCACCAGCAACGCACAAAAGCGTCGCTGGTGTTGGCTTGTGTACTGTGCGGACTGACGCTGGGCGCCAAGTATCCGGCGGTGCTGCTGTTGCTGTCGTTGTGGGTAGTGTTGCTGAAGCCGTTTGTGAGCGATGAACGCATCGACTGGGCCGGTTTTTTGCATGCCATGTGGAAGCCCACCGGCGTCGTGTTGCTGGTGTTTTTTGCAACCACACCCTGGTTGTTGCTCGATTTCCCGGCATTCGTGAATGATTTTTTCTATTACGAAATGGGCAATTTTCTTAAGTTTCGGATCCCGGGCGTTGAATCCGGTTGGTTGTTTTATGCCGGGTTTACGTTGTTTTACGGGGTGGGCGGCCTGGTGCTGCTGTTTGCGCTGTTGGGCTTGGGCTTTCGTTTGAAGAGCAAAGCGCATCTGTGGGAAGATGCCGCGCTGCTGGTGTTTTTGTTGTCATCGTATGGTGTGTTGGGTTTTAACAGCCGGGTGATGACGCGTTACGCCTTGCCGCTCCTGCCGGTGTTGCTGTTGTATGCCGCGTTCGGCATTCAAAAAATATCCGAATTGCTGGGTCGTCTGTTGCCGTCTGCCGAAAACACCATCGTGTGGCGAGGGCGTCGGTTGGCCATTCCGATTGTCGTGGCGCTGGTGGTGATTGCGCAGCCGTTAGCATTGTCTGTCGAATTCACGCGCCTGATGATGCAAGCGGATACGCGCACGCTGGCGCGAGACTGGTTGCTGCAGAATGTCCCAAAGAATATGCCGGTGGCCAATGGGCCGCGATTAGGAATGATTGCCTTGCCGGGATACTACGGCCAGCTGGTGGTTTCCACTGGCCCGGATGTGTCGGAGATGCCAGTCGAAATCCGGGTTGGAGAGATGACGCCCCGGACACGCGTGATTAACAGCTATGCCGATTTGAATGCATTGCGGCAGATGGGCATTCGGTATGTGGTGACGTATGGTGGGCTTCCGGCGTTTGCCAATCGGCCATGGGAAATGGAAACACTGGTGAATAATGCGGCGGTTGTTTTTCGGGCAATGCCCCTGAAGCCGGGCATCAATCCGAAAGAAATCGCGCGTTTCGATCCGATGGATGCATTCTATTTACCCTATGGTGATTTTCGGGCATTCGAACGTCCTGGTCCTTTTATTATGATTTTCGATTTGGCCCAGCCGCCGCAGGGGGAGCAACAGGCTGCGATGATGGAAGAACCTCGTAAATAAGAATGTCGGGTCCAGGCCGTTGGATGGCGTTGGGTTGGCTGTAGGGGATGTAAAACGCGTCATACGGATCGTAGGCGTTTTCGGGTGGTTCGTTGTTTGAAGCGGTTGGAGAAAAGCGCTGGACCAGTTTCAACTCCGGGTTTCTTGCGGCTTTTTCAAGTTCGAAGGCAGGCGCTTCAAACGCTTTGAGGACGGTTTTTCCTAATACAACATAGCGGATGTTTCGGGCGCGTAGCGCAGCGGCATTGGTGTAGGTGTTGATGTTGCGTTCCTGGCGCGCATTGATGGGTTGATCCTGGGCCTCAATCTCCTTGGGTTCGATGAAGCGCAACGGAGAGCCGTTGGGCATTTCAAGCCGCTCTTGTGGGGCCAGGATGTATTTTTTGTAGTGGTTTGGCATGTCGATATGACTTAGTAGCTTGCCGATACCAACGCCGTCACCGGGTTTCAGGTTGGCGATTAGCCAATTGCGGGCGAGCGTGCGGGTATCGGGTTTGGCCAGCGTACAGTCAAAGGCAACGCTTTTCATCAACGTTGTCCCGGCGATGGCAATAATCAGGATGCCATAAGCCACGGGAGCCGGTATCGTGAGTGGCAACCGTGTTTGCATCTGCCTGATCAACCATTGCATGGCGCAGACGGCATAAACGGCAAGCACGGGTAACAGCGGAATGATATAGCGGACAAAAACGGTTTTGCCGCTGCCGATAGCCAGATAGTAGATGGCAACAAAGCTCAACAGAATCCAAGCGGTTTTTTGTTGGTGCTTGATGGCCTGGATGGCACCCAGTGCGATTCCAAGCAGGCTGAAACCGAGATACACAGGCCCCAGGCCCTGCCACAGGCTGAACGTTAAATAATAGATCCAGCCGGAAACTTGCACCCCCACCGTGCTGAGCTGCCTGAACGATTGCTGTTGCCATTCAAAGTGCTTTTGAAAGGTCTGAAAATCCAACAGTACAAACGGCGATGTCAGGAGAAAGGCGGCGGCGACCCAGCCGATTAGGGCGAGCCCTTGCTTGAGTAGTGGCGTGCGATTGAGGAAGTCTCCCAGCTTATAGCCTTCATCAGCGCGCATGAAGTATAAGGCGATTAAAGGTGCGATGGCAACCAGGCCGTTGGGGTATTTGGTAGAAGCGGCAAGCCCGGCAAAGATGGCCGCAAGGCGTAACGAGCGCCAGTGCTTCCGCTGAAAGGCTTCCACAGCCTGCCACAAGCACAGGGTTGTCCAGAATGTCGCGGTGATATCGGTGACGCCGAAATGGGAATCGCGTACATGCGGATAGGTGACGGCCAATAAAAAGGCAGTGATGATGCCCAACGGACGCGATTGAAAAAATACTTTTCCAAGCCGGTATGCGGCCCACACGGTAAGGGTTCCAAAGATAACGCTAAGCCAGCGAGAAATATAAAAAAATGAAGACCAATCATTGAAGTAGAGATCAAAAAAACGCATGCCGTCCGCAAAATAGCCGAGCAGATGCCCCAGTAAATAATAGATGGCGTAGCAAAACCCGACGAGATAAATAAACAGGCTGGGGTAGTTGAAAAACTGCGGGTTTAAGTCAGGCGTGCCTGCAAAGAAGGTTTGCAGAATATGAATCAGCGCGGCATTGGCGATGTTCTGCTCATCGGGCCGGGTGAGGTTGGGCAGACCGAAATCCAGCGCCCACGCGCGCAGCAAGACGGCCACAAGCAAAATGGCAAACAAAACACCCTGATGGGGTTTGAGTTTCGGAAAGACGTTCAAGAACGCGTTCTAATCTCCGAGCGAAATACCGACGCCGCGCGCCGTGTGAACCAGGGCGCTATCCAGCTTGACATAATTATACTCGGCGATGGCGGATGCGATGGGAACGGAAATGACATCCGGGTGGCGATAAGCCACCATGTGCCCAAACTTGCCGTCCAGCACCAGCTCTACCGATTTTACGCCGAACTGCGTGGCTAAAATCCGGTCATAGGCAATCGGAGAACCGCCGCGTTGCAGGTGACCCAAAATCATGACGCGCGCTTCCACGTCCACCTGATCCTTGATCTCTTCCAGCAAGCGGTGGCCGACGCCGCCCAAAATCTTGTTGAGGTAGCCCGGCTGATCGCTGTCGCGTGCCGTAATGTCGCCACCCACGGGTTTTGCGCCTTCGGCGATCACCACAATGGCAAAGCCACGACCGTTTTCAACCTGGTCGTTAATCTTGGCAGCCACTTTATCGATGCTGTACGGGATTTCCGGGATCAACGCCACATGCGCCCCACCGGCAATGGCGGCGTTCAGGCAAATCCAACCGGCATCGCGTCCCATCACTTCCAGAATCATCAGGCGGTTGTGGCTGGCTGCCGTGGTCACCAGGCGGTCTACGGCTTCAGTCGCAATCTGGACGGCGGTTTGGAAGCCAAATGTGACATCGGTGGAGGAGAGATCGTTATCAATGGTTTTGGGAACGCCGATAATCGGGATACCGCGCTCGTAAAGCTTCTGGGCAATGTCCATCGAGCCTTCGCCGCCGATGCTGATGACGGCGTTGATACCGAGTTTGTCCAGGCGATCCACCAAATCATCGCACCGGTCCACATAAGACCAGGTGCCATCGCTGTTTTTAACCGGCCAATGGAAAGGACCGCCTTTATTCGTGGTTTTGAGGATGGTGCCGCCGCGAATGTGGATGCCGGAAACGGTTTTGCTGTCCAGTAGCACCACTTCCATGGGGTCGCGTAAAATGCCGTTAAAGGCTTCGATGCTGCCGATGACCTCCCAGTCATCTTCGCTCTCGGTTCTGCGGACGATTGCGCGGATAACGGCGTTCAAGCCCGGACAGTCACCACCGCCGGTCATCACCAGGATTCTCTTCTTTGCCATTGCTCGGTACGTACTCCTGCCTTTCAAAGCACTAGAATGTCTTGCGGGCAGCCGTTTGTCAAACGGGAGTTGAACAGTTGTTTTTTTATGTAAGGCTGTTCCCTTCTTCGATTCACCTCATCCGTACGCTCTACGAGCAACGGCTGGCGGTTTCCTTGTACCCCTCCTAACTCCTGCAAGTGGGTGAAGCAGGAGAGCAGATGCAAACATTAAAATTAAGTAAGCAGAGTTGTTTTAATTTAAAAGGAAAACGCTATGCCGCCGGATATTCAGGGCTATGTACGCAAGTTTATTCCCAATAATGTTGAATTGGCCCATGTGGTGACCAAGGTTTTGAAAAACGTCTATCAAGCCAATTCTTTACCGATGGAATTGGTGAAACAGGTTGTAGAGCGGGCATTTGAACAGAGCCGAATGGCTGAAATGAAGGTGGAGAGCACGATTTTTGAAGAGAAGCTGACGATGTACGCCAGCCAGCTTCGTCCGCGGTATCTGGCTAAAATCAACGAGATTCGCAAGCGCGGGAAGAAGTGGTAGATTCTATAGATAGTAAGCAGGATTTTATCTGGTTTGTATGTGGGGTCTGTTCCTTCATCCATGCCTCCTCCCTGAATGAATAAGCTTCTCTTATTAATATTGGGTGGCAGCTTGGGCACGTTGTGCCGGTACTTTCTGGCGGAGTGGGGACAGGCGCGCTGGGGCGTCTGGTTGCCGTATGGTACGTTGCTGGTGAATGTTACCGGCTGTTTTATGCTGGGGTGCCTGCTGGGCTTTTTCGAGAGTCGGGGGCTGGCATGGGTGGACGTGCCGCTTGCTGTCAGGTTACTGTTGGTGACCGGCTTTTTGGGGGCCATGACCACGTTTTCCAGTTATGAGTTGGAGGCGTTGTTATATTTGCGTCAAGGCCTTTGGGAGCGTGCTTTGCTGTATCTGGCAGGGAGCGTGGTTTTAGGCTTGTTGGCGATGCTGCTGGGTGTCAGAATCAGTCGGTTTTTGGGGGCCTGGTTGCTGTAGAGCTAAAGTCAGGTTTTGGCTTTGATTGACCGGAGGTTTCCCGCTACAATATGCTCAACGACTTGCGTTTCTGAATCATTGAAACACCTGTTGCACGCCCGATGAAAGCACTCGAAAAACCCGAGAAAATAAAACGAGAAAAGCATAAGAGCATAAGATATGTTTCGCAAACTGTTTACCCTCATTCTCCTTGGTCTGATTATCGTCGGCGGCTATGTGTTTGCCGTTACGCGTGATCTGCCTTCGGTCGAGAAGGTGTTGAAAGATGGCATCAACCCGACCCAATGGACCCAGATTTTAGCCTCTGATGGGACGCCGATCATGTCGTTCGGCAAGTTCCACCACGAAAATGTCAAACTCTCCGAAGTCTCGCCGCATTTCGTCGAATCGCTGATTGCGACCGAAGACCGGCGCTTCTACCAACATGGCGGTGTTGATCCGATCGCCATTGTGCGGGCGATTGTGAGCGATGTGACACACAAACAGTTTCGCGAAGGCGGCAGCACCATCACCCAACAGTTGGCGCGCAATATTTTTCTTTCCAGCGAGCGCTCCATGTCGCGCAAGGTCCGTGAAGCGATGCTGGCGATGCAGTTGGAAAACAAGCTGAAGAAAGAGCAGATTCTGGAACTGTACCTGAACAATATTTATTTCGGTGAGGGCGCGTATGGCATCAAGGCGGCCAGCGAAATTTATTTCGGCAAGCCGCCTTCCCGCTTGACGGTGCCGGAAGCCGCCTTGCTGGCCGGCCTGCCGCAGGCGCCGTCTGGTTATAGTCCCTTTCAAAACCTCAAAGCCTCCCGCGCCCGCCGGGACGAAGTGTTGGATAATTTATTGGAAGTCGGGAAAATCAGCCAGGAAGAATTGGAGCGTTTCAAGAGTCAGCCCATCCGGTTGAATGGGGGCAGCCGCAATATCGCTTCATCCAACAAGGCGCCGTTTTTCAATCGTTACGTGATGGATCACGTCATGCGTTATTTCAATCTGGATGAGCAATCGTTCTGGCAAAGCGGCTTGAAAATTCATACGACGCTGAACCTTCGGGCGCAGGCTAGTGCGGAGAACGCCCTGATTGCCCAATCATCCGCTTATGGGCGTACACGGTTGCTTCAGCAGGCGGCGCTGGTGTCGATTGAGCCGCAAACCGGGGCAATTTTAGCCTATGTGGGTGGAAAAGATTATCAACAAAGCCAATTCGATCGGGTGAGCCAGGCGACGCGTTCTCCCGGTTCGCTGTTCAAGATTTTTACCTATACAACAGCGATTGATCATGGTTACGATCCGGTGCGGGTGTACCTGGATGAGCCGATTAAGGTGGCCGACTGGCGACCGAAAAACTATGACAAGGGGCATCATGGGTACATGACCATTGCGCGCGCCTTGATTACCTCCAATAACGTGGTTGCCGTGAAGGTGATTAACGAGTTGGGCGCGGATGCGGTCATTCATATGGCCCAGCAGATGGGAATTCATTCACCGCTGGAGCCGTATCTGGGCCTGACATTGGGTGGGTCCGGCGTCAAACTTCTGGAAATCACCTCGGCGTTTGGGGTGCTGGCCAACCAGGGGGTTCGGGCAGAGCCGTATGCCATTAACAGTATTACGGATGAAGGCGGGCGCGAGATTTACCGGGAACATCCGGTGAAGACCGATGTGTTGAGCCGCGCCACCGTGGATACGATGGTGAAGATGATGATAGGCGTTGTGGAGCGGGGTACCGGTCAGGCTGCCAATATTGGGCGTCCGGTGGCGGGCAAGACGGGCACCAGTGACGACTACCGGGATGCCTGGTTTATCGGTTTCACGCCGGATGTGGTGACGGGCGTTTGGGTGGGCAATGACAACAATACCCCCATGCCGGGAATGACCGGTGGTTCGCTGCCGGCCAGCATCTGGCGCACGTTCATGCGTTCGCATCTGGCCGGAAAGCCGGTCAAGAACTTTGATTTGGCCTATAGCAAGGCGCTTGAAGACAATGATTACCTGACCTATAATATGAAGAACCTGAGCGATAAAGATGCCGATAATAAGTTATCCACCGGCGAAGTGGCCAGAGAGGGGCAAATGGATAGTGATC
>CAZXUP010000067.1:0-1968 GCA_964643815.1 uncultured Vampirovibrionales bacterium | reverse complement strand
CCGGCCTTGGAGAACGGACCGCCCCTGGATGAGAACGGTCCGCCGCTGGATGTGAATGCGGCGGGGACGGATCTAAACAGCCCTTACCCGGCCCATGATGGGTTACTCACGCCACCCGGCGTCCCGCAAGCACCCGCTCCGCCGGAAACGCCCGCAACGCGTAGCAATCCGGCTGGTGTGCCGCAAGCCCCGACACAGCAATCCATTCCCGGCTACAGCTCTCCTTCTGGAAATTTACCGCCCAAAGCGGGTTATGGGGTCATCCAGATTGAAAAGCAGCGCCGTATGCGTATTGAGCCGGTTGATTCCAGCGCGCCTGCCCAGCAAGGCATCATTCAGATGCCCTCTGCGGCAAAAGAACCCACGGTTAAACGTTGATGCTATCCCTAGGGTTGGCTCTAGTGTGAAGAATTAATAGGCTCCTCCGACAGCACCGGCGCCGCCTGCCACGGCTTGCCCTGCGTTACCTGCCGGTAGGGCGGCGGGTGTGGCGGCTGGAGTCGCTGTGCCTCCCTGGCCCAGCAAGCTCAGCATGGCTGTCATCATTTGCAACATCATCTGAACCAATTGCGGAATGATGTTCGCTTGGGGTGCGGCTGTTTGCTGTGGAATTGCTTGTTGCGGAACGGGAACAGCGCCGGGGACGCCTACGCTTCCTGCAAAGGGCGATTGTTGAACGCCGAACGGACTTTGCGGAACGCCAAATGGGCTTTGTTGGACACCAAAGGGCGAAGCGCCAAATGCGGCTTGTGGAACACCGAACTGCGACTGTTGAACGCCAAATGGGCTTTGCTGAACCCCGAACGGCGGCTGTTGAATGCCGAATGGTGATTGTTGAACCCCGAACGGTGATTGCTGCGGTATGCTGCCGACAGGCGGGCCAAACAACGAAGAGGCTAAGCCGCCTGCTGCGGGAAATCCACCGGCTGCACCGGGGAAACCGGCAGACGGAAATCCAAAGGGCGCGCCGCCAACCAGTTGTTGAGGCACACCGAATTGTTGTGGTGCGCCAAATGCAGATACGGGCGCGCTGCTGAACAACTGGGGCTGTGTCGTGCCAATGCTGGCGCCAAACGGTGAACTGCCAAAATTACCGAATGGGGCGACGCCCATAAAGCCCAAGGGAGCTACCGGCGAATTAGTGAATAATTGAGGCTGTGTCGTGCCGATGCTGGCGCCGAACGGGGATGCAAAACCGCCGCCAAACTGTGGGAAGCCACTGGGACTGTTGGCAAACTGGAATTGTCCGGTTTGCGGAATTGCCGTGGCAGGAATGCCAAATTGTGAAAAAATCTGTTGAGAGCCAGTACCAACAAACGCGCCAACGGGCGGGAAACCGCCACCGGCTCCAAACGGAGAGCCTGCCTGAATGCCGCCAAAAAGCGGACTTACCATGCCTGGCAATTGGGATTGCTGTGGAAAGAATCCGGCTGGAGCAACCATATGCTACATCTCTCTCTTGCTACGTCTTGTCTGGACTGGGGCCGAAAAACGGGTGTTGAAAATGTCCTGTGCATGCTGGCTGGCAATGCAACAGAAACAATTAAGCTCTCCTATAGATATAAAACCAGTCAAAAAAGATGAATTGCGTCCCCGTGACAATCTGTTACAGAGAGCTGGAAAAAGGGACTCTCAGTAGATTTTAGCAGCGAGGGTTACGGGGTTAGTGCCAATGAGAGCTGCTCATGGACTTTTTTGAAGTTGGTGCGATGGAGCGGTGTCACGCCCAGTTCCCGAATCCCTTTGAGATGCGCTGGGGTGCCGTAACCCATATTGTTTTCCCAGTCATAGCCGGGGTATTCCTGCGCTAATTGCTTGATGAGATTGTCGCGGTAATGCTTGGCAACCACCGACGCGGCGGCAATCGAAGCCGATAAGCCATCCCCCTTGATGATGGCGCGTTGAATGTCCGGTCGGTAATCGGGAATCGTGGCTCGCCCGTCCATAATCAGATAGAAGTCACCGGTT
>CAZXUP010000066.1:653-11368 GCA_964643815.1 uncultured Vampirovibrionales bacterium | reverse complement strand
CACGTCTTTATTCCGGAAGAACGCGCCATCGCAGGTGGCGCAGGAAGAAACGCCATGACCCATCAAGCGCTGCTCGGACTCCAAACCAATCCACTTGGCCGAAGCGCCCGTGGCGACAATGAGCGTATCCGCCGTATACTCGCCTTCATCAGCCTTCACACGGAACGGGCGGCGGGATAAATCCACACCCACGACCGTATCGTAGATAACGGTCGTGCCGAAACGTTCGGCCTGCGCCTGAAAACGCTCCATCAATTCGGGCCCCATAATGCCTTCGGGAAAACCCGGGTAGTTTTCCACGTCGGTGGTGATGGTTAATTGCCCACCCGGCTGGATTCCCTGAAGCACCAACGGAGACAGGTTGGCGCGCGCCGCATAAATGGCAGCCGTCCAACCGGCAGGACCGGAACCAATAATCACCACTTTATAATGCTTGTCTGCCATGGTTGTTTTTCCTTCTCTCCAGGGAATACGAGGGATACGATACGGCTTCGGATTGTATCACAAAGGGGCGGGTACTTTCTTTAGTTGCCCCTGCAAGTAGCCTTCTGCCGTGACGAAGGCCATAACACCCGTGACACTTTCCCGGGAAGGCAGACTCACACAGTGCATGAGTGAAGTTTCTTGAAGCATTTCAATGCCCTAACACGGATTAACCCCGGCAGGCGAAAAACCCCTTAAATAGAGGATAAGGCGCACCCAAAAGCGCTTGTATATTAAGAACTGTTACCCCCCGTGTTTAGAACCCCCCGGCAAGTTGGAATTATACGAGTGTAATTGAGGCAAGCTCACCGATCTGAATCGGGTGAGTTCTGAAGATGGCAAACGCAAGGAGTAGAACCACATGAAAAAATTTCTGAAAGCGAAAAAGGGACAAGGCGTTATTGAGTACGCAGGCGCCCTGGTTATCGCCGCCGTATTGGTCGCTGCCGTTCTGGCGCTCGGACCGAACGCTATGACCGGCTTGTTCACCCAGATTCTGGACGCTGTCCAATCCTACTTCACTGGACAGCTGCCTGGCTAAGACTCATCAATCTCTCCCGGAGCAAGGCAAGAACGCCTTGCTCCGGGTCATTGATATTCTACCCAACGCTTATGAGGTGTTTGCCGTGAATCGAGCATTGCTGAGAAAAGGCTTCCGGCACAAGGCCGCATCCGGCCAGGTGGTCATCGAAAGCATCGCCAGCATTATCATTTTTACAATTCTGCTGGCCACCGTCATGAGCATCACGGTTTATTTGTACTTTCAACAAGCCCTGGTCACCGCAGCGCGTGACGGCGCTCGCCAGGCCTCTTTGAATACGGCATTGGGTACAGTGTCAACAGAAAGCGCCGGCATGACGTTTGTCGAAAACTATGTGGCCAACGAAATCGAGCAACTGACCGGGCAGGTGTCAAGCCCGGGAAACTCAACCATTACCGTCGTTCCGCCGTCGGATTCTCCGGTACAAACACCTGGTCAACGCACTGTCAGCGTCACTATCCAGTGGCAGATGAAAAACCCGATTGGCATTGCAGGTTTCCTGAACGCGCTTGGAGCCGACGGGAGCGCCTTTGATACGATTCCGGTGGGAGCAACCGCCACCATGCGCTACGAAGAATAGTTTTCAGCAGGCTGACTTTAGATTGAAGCAACAGCATTCTGTCATTCCCGCGAAAGCGGGAATGACACGTTAGCATTACCGATATTACCAGCCTTGTTGAATCTAAAGCCCGCTTGCTGGCAGCTTCAATTATGAAGAGAAATTTCGACTTCTTAAAAAAAGTACGCATTCGGTTTAGATCCATCGGGCAATTGGAATTATATCGGTGAGAGCTGAATTGAGAGGCTGTGTGAAATTAATCCACAAGTGGTAAACGCAAGGAGAATAGAGACAAATGAAGAAATTGCTGAAAGCGAAAAAGGGACAAGGCGTTATTGAGTACGCAGGCGCCCTGGTTATCGCCGCCGTATTGGTCGCTGCCGTTCTGGCGCTCGGACCGAACGCTATGACCGGCTTGTTCACCCAGATTCTGGACGCTGTCCAATCCTACTTCACTGGACAGCTGCCTGGCTAAGACTCATCAATCTCTCCCGGAGCAAGGCAAGAACGCCTTGCTCCGGATCTCTTAATCAAATATCTGGTGGGGAGTGTTTGGGGTTACTGAGGAGGTTCACTGTTTTTTCGAAGCGCGACAATAACGTCCAGACGCACGTTTTTCAACGCTATGGGGATAACAACCAGAGAATAATCTACCCGGAGGATCTGCTTTGGGGAGCGATCGACCATAAATAGAATGGTAGACCCGAATTCTCTTTGCAATTTACTGAGCAGTCGCAAGAACCAATCGAGAGGAAGCAAGCATGCCGTTGCGGAATTTACCCATCAAGACAGGACACCTGTTCTTGGGACTTGCAGCCATTATGTTTATTGTCACGGTCGCTATTTTCAGCGGCCAAAAATCTGCCGCACCGGTGGCCAAAGCCACCAAGGTGAAAGTCTTGACCCAGAATATTGTTGTTCCACTGGTGCCCGTCAGCGAAGGCAAAACACTCTCGATGAACGATGTGACATCCGTCAAATGGCCCAGCGAGTTTCTGCCCAAAGGCAGCACCTTCAGCGATCCATATGAATTGGTTGGCCGGGTTGCCAAACAGGATTTGTTTCCGGGTGAACCGATTTTTGCCGAAAAAGTCTCCGGCAGCAACACCCGCGGAGGCTTGCCCGCTGTCATTCCGCCAGGAATGCGTGCGGTTTCCGTTGCCGTCACCGAAGTCAAAGGCGTTGCCGGTTTTGTGAAACCGGGTGATCGCGTGGATGTCCTGAGCACCTTTCAAGTTTCCAAAAGCGGTGAAAGAGACAGCGACAAAACCCAGGTCATCCGCACCGTTCTGCAAAACGTTCTGGTGCTGGCTTCCGCGCAAACCATGGTAGAGGATAACAAGTACGACATGACGACACCGGACGGTGTAACCCGCGGCGAAACCTCTGCCACTGCGGCGGCTGAGGAAGGAGAAAAAGACGGCAAAGGAAAAGTTAAAAAAGAGACAAAAGACGAGAACCAGGAAAAGCAAGCTCGTGAAAAAGAAGCCAAGATGCGCGCCAAAGAGAAAAAAGATGCTGAAAAAGCAGCACGCCTTGTTTCATCCGTCACCCTGGCCCTGACCCCGGAACAAACCGAAACGCTGGCGCTGGCTGAAGAAACCGGTGACCTCCGTTTGTCACTTCGTTCCGAGAGCGATCATGGAACCGCTGAAGTCCATGGTGTGGATTTTGATCAGTTGATCAACAGTGGTAGCGGCGGCAGCGGCGCAATGCCAGCACTGCCTAAAATACCGGCAGCCCCAGCGCTGCCTTCCTTGCCGGTAGGCAATCAAGTCGAATTTATTCAGGGTACGGAAAAGAGCACGCTGAATCTTTAACAGGCAATCCACGGTAGCGAAAAGCAAACATCCGTTTAAAAGCGTAATGCGAGTGAGATGGTGAGGAGCAACCTATGAAACTCAAACAATCGGCAGCCCTTGGCCTTAGCGGCCTGATCCTGAGCAGCAACCTGTTGCTGCCCGGTGCAATCGCCACCCCCATGGCCATGACCAGCCAGGCCGATCTTCAGGAACAGTTGATCGCCCTGAGCACGGATCCGGCGTCGGTGATATTGGCCGAACAAGAACAACAACAAGTGTTACACCCGATGGTGGACAAAAAGAAAAGACACAGCCTCTTCCACTACATCAATCCATTCGGCTACCTGGTGCGCAAATACAAGACAACTCAAACCGCCCAAACCATCCCTGTGCAAACCGCCGACTCGACAACCGCCAGTCCGCTGAACCCGGAAGTCGCCATCAACCCTGCCATTGCTCCTATCGCCATTGAACAAACCAGCGACGACGCCAACGCTGAGGGCGCAACGTCAGCCGAAGCGGTTGCGGCGCCCAGCAAAAAAGAAACGTATACGCAAATTAATCTGCCTTTGCCCAAACGGCAGCCAGGCAATCTGCAACAAGCGTCGGAAACCGCCGCGCAACCTTTGTTGCCCGATGAGCAGCAGGCCCAACCACCCGTGGATTCGATCATGAAATCGGATATCGTGGAAAACAAACTGAGCCTGAAAAAACCATCCGCCGAAGAAGTGTTTCAGATGCTGGCCGCCAGCCCGCTTGAAAAACTGGCCGCCGCCAGCAAAAGCATGATGATGACTCCGCATATGGATTCCGGATCACCGGACGCCAGCACGTTTAAAGGAGAGGGCGATATCAGCGTCCTGAAATCCGGCATCAGCCAAAAAACTTCCAGCGTCGATATTACCATCGGCAAAGCCGAAGTCATTTATCTCAGCAAGCCAGCCAGCCGCGTATCGGTCAGCAACCCCGAAGTCGCCAGCGCCGTGGTCATCAGCCCAACCCAGATTCAACTGGTGGGCAAGGCCGTTGGTGTTTCCAACCTGTTGATCTGGAGCGACATGTACTCGGCGGATCACACCGTCGTGGATGTGAGCGTGCATCGCGACGTATCGGTTCTGATCAGCCAGTTAAAATACGTCGATCCGGGCATTCAGATTGTCCCGATGGCGGCGGAAGATACCGTCATTTTGACCGGCCAGGCGGAAACGCGTGAATCCGCGCAACTGGCCATTGAAATGGCCAAGGCGTTTTTCAGCAAAACCATGGCGGCCACCACGGGCAACGGACCCAACTCCCAGGCGCCCGGCTCCGCTTTGCCCGGCGGCAGCACCAACGTCATCAACCTCATCAAGGTCAAGGGCGAGCCTTCTACCAAGGTAGAACTGGTCCGTCAACAACTGAAAGCCATCGATCCCAATATCCGTATTGATGTCGTGCCGGGTCCGGATGGCAGCGAGAAAGTCATTTTGACCGGCCGGGTTCAAAACGCCAGCATCGCTTCCAAGGCGCTAAACATGGCCAGCGTATTTTACGGGCAGCCGGGCCTCAAAATTGTCACCGCGCAAGGCGGAAACGATTTCACCCGAATGACTGTCGACTCGGGTTCATCGTCATCCGGCGGCGCAACCGCCACCACCACCAGCGGGACAGCCGCCGGTGGGGTGAACATGTTGCAAGGCTCGGTGATGACGGATGCGACGGGCAACGTCATCAGCATGCTGGAGATTGCCCAGAAGCCGCAAATCAAGTGCAACATCAAATTCCTGGAAGTGAACAAGGGCAGGCTGAATGCACTGGGCGGAACGTTTGACACTGTCCGGGGAGCAACCAAGTTCTCTTCCACGAGCGGAACCCATTCACCCGCACCCAATAACGCCATTGCCCAAGTCGTCAGCACCGTAGAGGCAGGGGGCTACAACGGTGTTCCCGGCGCGGTTTGGGGCGGGGGGGCAAGCCGAGGCAACGGCACGGGTTGGGATCCGACCGGACAAGGGTTTGGCCAGGGCTTTGGACAACAATACCTGAACGGCGTCACCCAGGTGTTTTCCATCAACAACCAGTTGGCAGGCGCCATCCAGGCGCTGCAAGAAAGAAACATCGCCCGCACGTTGGCGGAACCGACGCTAACGATGCTAAGCGGCGAACAGGGTAGCTTCCTGGCAGGCGGCGAGATTCCGGTCGCATTCCAGGGCGGCCAGGGACAGGTCAGTATTGAATACAAACAATACGGTATTCGCCTGAACCTACTGCCGACCGTCACGGATGACGGCAAGATCCAGATGCAGGTATCGCCGGAAGTCAGCACCATTGACCGAAGCGTCAACATTCTGGGCGTGCCCGGCTTCCTGTCGCGCCGGATGAGCACCAACCTGCTGGTGGAACCGGGACAAAGTTTCGTACTGGCAGGTCTCTTCAAGAAGGATGAGGCCGAGTCGGTCAGCCGCTTCCCCGGTATCGGATCGTTGCCGGTCATCGGAACATTCTTCCGCAACAAATGGAAGAACCGCCAGGATACGGAGATGGTCGTTATCGTGAAGCCTGAAATCATCTACAGCCAGACTGGCCAGACCCAGCAGGCCTCCAATACGCCATCATCCGATGGAGAAAATCCGGCTCAAGTCTCCAAAAACTAACGGAGAGACTGAAAAAAAATCAAGAAAACGATCAAACGCCCGATATTAATGCTGCCCCCTTTTTTCGGGGGCAGCATCTTTCAAAAAAAAAAGTTAAAAAGCTAAGCCTCTCAAACCACAAAGGAAGAAGACACGAAATCGTTTTTCGAGAATGAGCGGACGTTAGATGAACACCGTTAAAGTCGTTGCTGTCGCAAGCTCCGAGGAAACCAGAGTGACACTCTACAACCAGCTCCAAGGGCTGGACTTTGTGGAGTTTAACGGTGTGTATATCGAGCTGTCGGATGCCGTGCGCGAATGCCAGGAAGTCGGCCCCGACATCATCATCGTGGATACCACGGCACGGGAACTGGATGCGGGGCTGTTCATCCAGGCGATCGGCATGAACCCGGAAAACCCGTGCGCCATCTATGCCCTGCACCGTGAGATGGATATCAACATTTTCAAGGAAGTGATTCGCCAGGGCGCCAAAGAGTTTATCCAATATCCCGAAGACAAGCAAAGCCTGGAAATGGCCCTGAAGAAACACATTGCACTGATGAGCCGCGTGGCCACCCAGGGCAAAACCCTGAATGCCGCAAACCAGGCAGCCACGGAAGCCACCGCCGGAAAAATCGTCACCGTGTTTGCGGCCAAAGGCGGCGTCGGATGCTCAACGGTTGCCGTCAATCTGGCCTACGAATTTCACACGCTCAAAAACCAATCGGTTGTCTTCCTCGATCTCGATCAGGTCTTCTGCAACACCACCATCATGCTCAATCACAAGCCCAGCTACTCCATCGGCGACATCGCGGAAAACGACCCCAGCGACATCGACGAAACCCTGCTCAACAAAATCATTATCAAGCATGAAAACGGCTTGCACGTGGTAGTGGGTTCCAAAAGCGTGCTGGACGACAACGACATGATTTCGCCCGAATTGCTGGAAGCGCTTCTGGATTATCTCATCTCCCGCTACGCCTACGTGGTGGTCGATTTGCCCACCCATGTCCTCGATCCTTACCACCAATACATGGTCGAACGCTCGGACGAAATTCTGCTGGTTTCCTGCCCCGATATTCCCAGCCTGTACCGCACCCGCCAGTATCTGGATTTGGCCCAGAAGTACCTGGACATGAGCAAGGTGAAGATGGTGCTGAACCGCTACAACATGAAAGCGGCCTACCGGATGAGTAACCAGGACGTGGAAGAAGAGTTTCGCTACGACATTTACGCGCGTATTCCCAATGACTGGGACTTGAACGTGGAAGCCAACAGCTTCGGCACCGTCATCACCAAGGTCAATCCAAAATCGGACAGCAGCAAGGCGCTCCAGCAACTGGCCTGGCAACTGATGGGCGAACAGCCTCGAGAAGCAGCCACCCCTGCCAAAAGCAACGGTAACGGGCTTTTGGGCAAGCTGTTTACGCCCAAAAACGCAACCAATACCGCTACCCAGCCTGGAAAATAAGAAAATCGACCCCTGATTTCAGAAAATTTTTGAAAACACGATAAACCAACCGATAAAACGGGAATAAATAAAACAGAAAAGGGTTGCAAGGCGATGTCACTATCCAAACACAGCAAATGGGGATTTGGTAAAAAAGACGCAAGCGCACCGGCGGCAGAACAGCCACCGGCAGAGATGCCTGCGCCTCCCATTGAGGCCACGGGTGGCCCACCGCCGCAAGCCAGCCGTTTTGCGCCGACAACCACGCCTGCCAAGCCTAAAAAAGAGAATACGGCGCCGGAAGATCCTTATCTTGAACTGAAATCCAACATCCACCGCCGGTTGATCGAAGAAATCGACCTGAACCAGCTCAGCGAAAAAGGCGGTTCGGGCCTGCGCGATCAGATCAAGGATGCCATCCGTCACCTGTTGACGGAAGAAAGCACCCTGCTGACCGCCTCTGAACGGGATCGGATGGTCGAAGACATTTTAAACGAAGCGATGGGCCTGGGACCGCTGGAGCAATTACTTCGCGACTCCACCATTTCGGAGATCATGATCATTGGCCCCCACCTGGTATACGTGGAACGCAACGGCAAGCTCACCGAGTCGAAAGTGCGCTTTAAAGATGATGCCCACCTGTTGCAAATCATCGACCGGATTGTCTCCGCCGTGGGCCGCCGTGTCGATGAAACCCAACCGCTTTGCGACGCCCGTTTGAAAGACGGCTCCCGTTTCAACTGTGTCATCCCGCCGCTAGCGCTGGATGGCCCACTGGTAACTATCCGTAAGTTTTCCAAAGACCCACTGAAAGTGCAGGATTTGATCAATTTCGGATCGCTGACGCCGCAAGCCGCTGAACTGTTGCAAGGCTTCGTCCGCGCCCGCCTCAATATTGTTATCTCGGGTGGTACCGGTTCGGGTAAGACCACCCTGCTCAACGTGCTTTCCAGTTTCATTCCCGATGACGAGCGCATCGTCACCATCGAGGACACCGCGGAACTTCAACTTCAGCAGAAACACATTGCCCGCATGGAAACACGCCCGTCCAACCTGGAAGGAAAGGGCGAAATCACGATGCGCGATCTCGTCAAGAACTCGTTGAGGATGCGCCCCGAACGAATTGTGGTGGGCGAGTGCCGTTCGGGCGAGACGCTGGATATGTTGCAAGCCATGAACACCGGCCACGATGGCTCTCTCACCACACTTCACGCCAACACCCCGCGAGACGCCATCCGCAGGATGGAAACGATGGTGATGATGGCTGGCTACGATTTGCCCCAACGCGCTATCCGGGAACAAATTGCTTCCGCCGTCCATGTCATCATCCAGGCCAGCCGTCTTAGTGATGGCAGCCGCCGCATCATGAACATTACCGAGGTGGTGGGGATGGAAGGCGAAGTGGTGCTGTTGCAAGACATCTTCCACTTCAAGCAATACGGCATGGATGAAAACCACAAAATCAAGGGCGAATTCAAACCCAGCGGCATCCGGCCCAAATTCCTGGATGTGCTCAAAGCCGAAGGCGTTGAAATTGACGAGACCTTGTTTGAAATTTAATCAGTTTGACGTGTAACCTCCTGAAAAGGTGACGAAGCATGAACATGGACCTGGTTATGAGTATTGTCCCTGGCCTGACGGTCTTGTTTCTGATCGTGGGATTTTACAAGACCGCCCTGGAAAAACAGGTGCAAGCCCAGGAGCATATTCAGGACCTGCTGGGACAAAGCCGCAATAAACCGGCTGGCGCCGCCGGACTGTCCAAAGATCATGACAACATTCTGAAAAAGCGCAAAAAAAGCAAAGACGGCCAGCTTAGCAAAACCGATGTTCTGGAAATAAAACTGGAACGCGCCAACCTGCTGATCACTCCCAGCGAATTCACGGGCATTTCCATCGGCACCGCCATTGGTGGCGGGCTTCTACTTTTTCTCATTCTGGGCCAGAACATCGTGTTAGGCGTCTTATTGGGAGCCGGTTGCGGTGCATTGCCCTATCTGTTTGTTTTGCTAAAAGGCATGCTGCGCATGCAAAAAGCCGCCGCCCAGTTTGCGGACGTGCTGGATAACATGGTGAACGCGTTCAAGACCGGATTCGGTTTCTCGCGCGCGGTGCAAATGATCGCCGATAACTATGACGACCCGTGGGGCACCGAGTTTGGCAAAATGGCCGCCGAGATGAACCTGGGCGCTACCATGGAAGACGCGCTTTATAGTCTTTCAAGCCGCATGCCCTCGCCGGACGTAGACTTGTTTGTCACGGCACTGCTCATTCAGAAAGAAACCGGCGGCAGCATGGCCGAACTGCTGGGGAATCTCTCCAAAACCATTCGGGATCGCTACAAGCTGTTTCAAAAAGTCAACGCCATCTCGGGCCAGGGTAAGCTGAGCGCCTGCATCGTCTCCTGCGTTCCATTCATCCTGGCATCCATTATGTTCCTGTTTTTGCCGGATGCCATGATCAAGTTCGCCACCAATCCCATCGGCATTGTATTGATGATTTTGGCCGGGTTCTGGATGGTGTGCGGCATTTGCGTTCTGTTTAAGATTGTGCAGATTGAGGTGTAAGCGATGGAAATTGTATTGCCGATTTTCTGCATTGGACTCACGATCGCCTTCCTGCTGATTGGCGTCAAAGCCAACAAGGATGATGAGAAAGTGCATTCCCGCATCAGCGAGTTAAGCCAGCGGGAAACCCAGAAGAAGCACACGGTACGTAAAAAACAATTGGAAAGCAGCTTTAACGATCGGATTATCTTTCCTATCGCGCAGAAAGTGTTTGATACCACCCAGGCCATTATTCCGCTCAACAGCAAGTCGTTTGTCAAAGCCAAGCTGATTCAGGCCGGTTACCAGAAACCACACTATCAAAAAGTGTTTTTGGGTATCCAGTTGCTGTGCACCGTGGTTTTATTCTGCGCGCTGCTCAGTTTTACGATGTTGTTTGGCAAGTTCAGCGGCCTGATCGGCTTTATTATCGCCGCCGTTTTTGGTTTGGCGGGCTACGGTTTGCCGTTGCTATGGCTAATTCAACAAGCCCAGAAGCGCCAGGAGAGTATCCAGAAATCGCTGGCGGATTTTCTCGATTTGCTGGTCATCTGCGTGGAAGCCGGATTGGGCCTGGATGTCGCCATCACCAAAATCACCAGCCTCAAAACCGTCAAGACGTCCGTCTATCTGCGCGAAGAGTTGCTGCGCTACACGCGGGATGACCCGCCGCAGGCCCAGGCGGTGCTTACGGCAACCAGGTCGTGATCCGGCACCCTGAC
>CAZXUP010000066.1:0-643 GCA_964643815.1 uncultured Vampirovibrionales bacterium | reverse complement strand
GGCTTTGGACGTGCACGGAAAGATGCCCTTCTGGATATGGCCGAGCGCACCGGCGTGGATGACCTGAACTCAATTATCAACGCCATTATCCAGGCCTACGAGATGGGAACCAGCGTGGCCCATACGTTGCGCGTCCAGTCGGATTCGCTGCGCGTCAAGAGACTCTCGCAAGCCGAAGAGAAAGCCAATAAAATCCCCGTCAAGATGGTTATCCCCATTTATGTCTTTCTGTTCCCGGCCATCTTCGTTTGCATTTTTGGCCCCATCGGCATGGTGATGGTGGAAGCTGTTATGAACATCATGGGCAAGGTCAAGCTGGGTGGTTAGGTCGTCAGCACGGTTTTTCCAAAGCGTCTTTTTGACACGAAGCCTCTCTGCAGTTCATCCGGCTAAAAGAGTGTAATAATCACACTTTCCAGCCACCTCTACAGAGAATGTTTTGCTTTACAAGCAGAGCAAATTTCATTACGATAATAGAAACATGGATCTCATCCATAAACGATTATTCGGCAGTATTCAGGCGGATGCCTGTTGGGACTCAGAAGCAGTTAAAACTCGGCAGAAGTATTGTTTTGCAGTTTTGCGTTACGCAGGTTGCAATTCTCCCATCTACCAGCCTTCAATCAGGCCAGTGGATAGCAAA
>CAZXUP010000065.1:0-11395 GCA_964643815.1 uncultured Vampirovibrionales bacterium | reverse complement strand
CCCGCAGCATTTATTGATGCGGGCGCTCTACTACTTTAAAGAATTGCTGCAAGAGGCGCCGGACAACCCTTATTTGCACAGTAACATGGCGTATATTCTCTTCAAGCTGGAGGATTACGACGGCGCCATTCTGGAATACCAGAGTGCGGTGAACTTTGGAGAAGATTCGGTCTGGACGGCCACGGTCGCGCAAACGCTGGGAACGATTTACTACCAAGTAAAACAAGACCTGGACGCGGCGATTGGCATGTTTCAACTGGCCTTCCAGCTCGATCCGTCCAACCTCGATGCCTTGACGATGCTGGGCGATATTTATACGGAGCGCGGCGACTTTGAAGTGGCGATCCAGGCGTATAAACATATTCTGAGTGTTGAGCCGGATAACGCCGATTGCTACAACTACCTGGGCTATCTGTTGTGGCAGCTTGATAAGAATGATCAGGCCATTACGGCTTACGGCAAGGCGATTGAACTCAAACCAGAAAATCCGATTGCCTATAACAACCTGGGCGTCATTTTTCTGGATGAAAAGTGCCATCCAGAGCAGGCTTTGGAAATGTTTGAGAGTGCGCTTCGCCTGAAACCCAGCTATACGCTGGCTTGTTTCAATGCGGCCCGTTCTCGCGAAGCGATGGGGCAGACGGCGGATGCCGCCCGTGTTTATACAGAGGCTTTGACGCTCAACGAACAAAGCCCCGAGCTTGAGAAGGATGAGATTCTGGAGCGCCTGGAGCGTCTGTTTGATGTGTGATATTTACAAAATTAATATCGGGTTTAGTTTTTTGCGGGCCATGGAGAGGATGGGAGACGGGGGATTATTCGAGAGGTTGAGCTTTATTATGGTGCCGCCGCCCCTGTAGTCGAGACAGCCAGCGGAACAACCAACCAGAACTCGGGCCAGATTTGCCTGACCGGGCTTGCCACGACCGATGGTCAGCATTGTTTACCTTAGACGGACGCGCAGAGAGATCTGCTGGAAATTAGGAAAGATTATTTTAAAGGCGGCGTTTACAAAGCTTAACAAAATGTTTAGTCTTTTTGAAGGTCTGCCGATACAGATCGTATATACAGGAAAGAGGCCTCTAACATGATGCGCCGTTCTATAGCAGGACAATCGTTAAGCGAATATGGGCTGATTGGCTTCTGTGTTGTGGTGCTTTCGATTGCGGCTTTTGTCATGTTGGGCGGCAGTCTGGATAGTACACTAGGCAGGTTACGGGCTTCGCTGCTGGATAACGTATCCGCCAGTGCCGTGGCAGCCACCATCAATGATGGTATAGGTGGTGCAGCATCTGGTGGCACCGATACTTCTGGTACGGCAACCATGGTGTTGCCGACGGGTGAAGTGGTTACTGTAACCACTTCTGGTGCGTTTGGTGCTGATGTTATGACGACGGGCGCCAATGGTGCAACCACAATGGCATTAGCCCAGTTGCAGACATTGACCCAACAATTGCAGGCTTCTGGAGAACTGACGCCGGATCAAGTCAACGCGTTAATCGCCTTGGCCAACCAGGGGCACAGGATTGCGCAAATCGAAAAAATGATTGAGGATGCGGTTAGCATGTCGGCCAATCCGACGGCTGTGTATACCATGACGTTTCAGTTGGATGGAAAAATGTATACGGGCCGTCAGATGATCGATATGCTGGGTTTTGAAAATCAGAACCAATATGTCAATTTGCTGACCGATGTGGAATTGTTGGAGACAACCAGTAAGGGTGCCATTGCAATGGCCGAGACGGGTTCATTTATCAATCTGTATCAAGCGGCATTGCAGAGTGGTGCGATGGATGATCCGGCGATTGCTGGCACTGTGAAAGAGCTGTCGATGCAGGTGACTTTCCTCAGCCAGTTGACGAAAGAAGCATACTTGTATCGGGCGGATCACCTGAAACGAGAGGGACTTCATGTGGGGCAGGCGGCTGTTGAAGAATTGCATCGTCTGAATGGAGACTTGGCAGACATGTTTGCGGCTAACCAGGGCATGAGTTCCGGTGGGTTGAGTGGTGGTACGATTTCGGGCACAACGCACGGCAACTCGGGCCAAATCTGTGGCGCGGGTAATGGACAGGATAGCGGAACCGCGTGTAGCCCTTAACGAGATACGGATACGGATTTGAGGTTGCTGATATCAGCGGCGGAAACGCCGTTGGCGCTGGTCAGCCCCAGTCGCATCATTTGCAATGCGCCCGCTGCTTCCTCATAAGATCGCACGGTGCGAATCCGATTTTGTTGCTGGGGTGGTAACGCATTAAAACAGCTTGGCCCCACATCCAAAACGGTGTGGTTGACTTCGACGGTAATTACCGAAATGCCTTTTGCCAGCGCGGCCAGAACCGGCAGTCCGCCCAGCGCGTCAGCGGGTACAACCAATGCGTTTAACTGTTCCACAGTGATTGTTTGTGATGACGTGCCTGGGTTTTTTACAAACTGCGGCGCCCGGTGCAAACCAGTAAGAACACAAGGCATAAAGGTCGGGGCGATAAACTCGGCTGCGGTGCGCGGATCGAGAATCGTATCCGTCACCGGCAAGGCGGTTTCCCACGGAAACACCGGGACATGCGCGCACGGAATGCCAAGCTCAGACACCACCAGGTGCGACAAAATCCCTTCGATGCCGCCAATCGGATCGACACCGCCGCTAGTGCGGTAGCTGGCTTCGTCTTCTTCATCCAGTTCCGGCAACAGACAGCAAAGCGCAATGGCGGTTGCCCCTTGGGTTTGCAGGTGGCGGCAGGCATCCAAAATAATTTTTGGATTGCGGAGGCTGCCGGATGAAATACCCGCTTCGGTGAGCTCACAGGTGATTTCGACCGGATGTTCGGTTTGCACATAGCCGATGATATCAACACCGTACACCGAACGAACCGCGTTGAGCGTGTTGATGTGCAGCGTCAGCATGTCGGCTTTGATACCGGCATCAAACACCACGCCAATCTTGTTGTGCCGCACGGGCGCAAGCCCCCAATGCCCTTGCATAAATTGATCCAGTCCGTAGCCTTCTACGTATAAGGCATTGTCGGGGAGTTTCTGAAAAACAGCCGCGTTGGCCACATTGGGATGCGTGATCAAAATATCCGAGACACTGGCCAGCAGATTAAGGTAGGGCGTTGCATCCCCGGCAAAGCCGCCAATGCTGGCTCCCACGCCGGTTGGGATGATCATTGCCGAAATAAACGGTGGCATTACCGGTGCGGGGTGAACGGATTGCATGCGCAAAATTATTTCGACTTGTGGTTGTTATTGCCAGCGGATGCCGCAGCGTCGCCGCTTTCCAGCGCCTGATCGCGCACAACGCCGATAAATGGCAGGTTGCGATAGTAGCCTGCAAAATCCAGACCATAACCCACTAAAAACTGGTTGCCCACCGTAAAGCCGGTAAAATCCACCTGCACATCTTTTTGACGGGCTTCTTTCTTATCCAGCAAGACGGCTAGGCGCAACGAGCGCGTGTGATGCAGGGAGCGCAGGTAATCCATAAAGAAATGCAGGGTCAGACCGGTGTCGATGATGTCTTCCACAATCAAGACGTCTTCGCCCGATAGTGAGGGCAGGGACAGATCAACGGGCTGTACGGTTCCCGACGATTTTGTGCCGTCGCCGTAGCTGGCCAGCCGCACAAACTCAACCTGGCAAGGGACTTTAATGTGCCGGATGAGATCGGCCACAAACATGAACGAACCTTTCAACACGGCTACAATCACCAGGCGTGATGAATTGGCATAGATTGTGTTGATCTCTTCCGCCATTGCGGCAATGCGTTGCTGAATCTGCGATTCGCTGAGATGAATATCCAGCAGGTCGGGTCTGTATTGGACGGGAGGGGCAGGAAAGGTCATGGGTTGGGCGCTCCTGTGATTTGGGTTTCGAGTGAAACCTCTGCTTCCTGACCGACGGGTTCTGTATCGGGTACTTCCAGCAGGGCAGGATTGGTTTCTTCATTTAAGTTTTCCGAATCCAAGCTTTCCGTGTCTTCAGACGATTCGGTTTCTTCGTCATGTTGCGGCAGCAACGGGATGAGGTTTTCCGGTTCCGGGTGCAGCCCGGAGAGGAGCTTGATCAGGTGTGTGGGTTGCGCCTGATCTTTCACGCGCAATTCCTGGCTGATGCCCAGACCGGGCGCCCACAAAATCTGGTTGCCGTGCGCCAGCACCCAGAGCTGATCGCGATCAAAACGCGGCACGCCCCGGTTGATCAGAAACTTTTTGAAACGCATGGGTTTTTCCATGCCCATGGGCTGAAACTTGTCGCCCGGCTTTCGGTTCCGAAGTTCCAGCGGTTTGTCGGCATAGGCCGAGAGATCCACAAACACCTGTTGCGAATCGTTGGGGCGAATGGCGCAAAGTTTGATTTTTTCCGGTGGCTGCCACGGAAGGGCTTTGAAGGTAATATTCTGTGTTTCAAACGTTTGAATGCCCGGCACCGTAATGGCGATTGCTTCGTGGGCAGGTGCTGCCTTGGGTCCTGCAATCAACCGAAGACGATCTTTGTACAGCGCCAGAAAACGGGTTTTGCCGTCTTCGCCTTTCACCATCGATTTGAGCGAGGAATCCAGATTGCGCCGTCCTTCGCCGCGAATAAACAGCAGCAAGTCTTCAATCGTTTGAAAGTCGGGATGAATATGCTGCGTGGATAAGAAACGTTTGAGCACCCGGCGCTGATACGGCAATCCCAACTGGTTAAACCGAATGGCTTCGAGATACGGGCTGGTTTTGTCTTCGCCGTACACTTCCTTCCAGACAGCCTGCACGCTTTCTTCGATGATGTGCAAATCGCCTTCGGCGACCAGGCTAAGACGGAACAAAGAATTTTTGACTTGCGGAAACGATTGCTCCAACAACGGCAATACTTGATGGCGGATATTGTTTCTCTGGAATTTTAATTCGCGGTTGGTGGGGTCATCAAAATACGTCAGATTTTTTTCGCGAATATACTCCCGCACGCTTTTGCGCGAAACATCCAGCAAAGGCCGCATAATCGGCACCGGATAGCCATCGCCTGCCTTCAACAACAAACGCTTTTGAATGCCGTTCAATCCATCCACACCCGTGCCACGAAAAAGCCGGAACAGCAGGGTTTCAATCTGATCATCCGCATGATGCGCGGTCAGCACCGCATCGGCATGCAAATCATAAGCCAGCCGGGTCAGTTGTTTATAGCGGGCTTGGCGTGCGGCGTTTTCGGTTTTCGGAATGGTCAGATCCGCCTGGATCACAACCAAGGGGATATTGCACTGCAAGCAATTCTGATGCACCAGCGGCAGTTCGGTGGGCGGCGTGCCGCGCCAGCGATGATTGAAATAAGCGGCGGTGACATCCAGGGGCAATTTGGTTTTGAGTTCGGCCAGCAAGAATAACAATGCGGTCGAATCCGCGCCACCCGAGTACCCCACCACCACATGCGTCCGGGGGACGTTTTTCAGCAGTCCTTCCGCCTCCAGGTTTTCAATCAGGGAATCCAGAATGGTCATTTTAAATCTTGCCTTGCAAACGGTGTGCGGACGATTGAAAAAGCGCCGGGCCGCTGGTCCGTTGTGGTAAACTTTACTCGAAACCCCCTCTTTTCTCAAGGGTCGTCCCTTTTTCTGTTGGATGAGGCAATCCCCATATTCTTTGTTGCAATGGCGTTTGAAGGAGAATTTACGATGCAAACGATTCGTTTTTTGTCCGCTGCGTGTCACCGTCAGGTGCTGGGTGTGGCATTGGCCGTGGGTCTCAGCCTGACGGTGTTGGCTGCGGGTTTTGCAAACCTGGCGGTAGAGGCACGTACACTGGGCTCGATGCCGCAATCGTTCCATTCCGACCTGGTGGCGGATGTGGCTGAAATGGTGGCCCCATCGGTGGTGAACATCGACATTGAAAAGACGACACGGGCCAGTGGCCGCGAATTCAACAACCTGCCCTTCAACGCGGATGTTTTGCGGCACTTTTTCGGGTTTGATGCGGGCAGTGGTTCGCCGTTTACGCCTTTTGGCGGTGGAACACCTGGCCAACAGACCATTAATGGCAATGGCTCCGGTATGATTTTAAGCAAGGACGGCTATGTGCTGACCAATAATCACGTGGTGTCCACGGCAGACAAGATTGTGGTGACGCTGAACGACGGTCGCCAGTATCCGGCCAAGCTGGTAGGACGTGACAGCTATGCGGATGTGGCCGTACTCAAGATTGAAGCGCCAAACCTGACGCCCGTTGCCTTGGGAGACAGTGCAAAGCTGCGTCCCGGCGAATGGGTGCTGGCTGTGGGCAGCCCGTTGGGTTTCGATCATACGGTGACGATTGGTATTGTCAGCGCGTTGTCGAGAAAAATTCCGGATCTCAACGCATCGCTCAGTTTTATTCAGACCGATGCGGCGATCAATCCGGGCAATTCCGGCGGTCCGCTGGTCAATTTAAAGGGTGAAGTGATCGGAATCAACACGGCGGTGTCCGGACGAGGGCAAAACATCGGTTTTGCCATTCCCATCAACGATTTGAAAGAGATCACCAACACGCTGATTGCAGGCAAACAACTCATCCGGCCCTGGTTGGGCATCTCCATGGTTGAGTTGAACCCGGATTTGGCCAAGCATGTCGGCTTGCCGCCTGCCACGCAAGGCATTGTGGTAGCCCAGGTCATGCAAAACTCGCCTGCGTACAAAGCCGGGCTGATGCAAGGCGATGTCATCCTGAAGGTGGACGGGAAATTGGTGACCTAGGCGGAGGCAGTCCAGCAGGTTGTGCGCGAGAAGCCGTTGAATACGACAATCACGCTGAATATCCTGCGGAACGGACATCCGGTGGCTGTCGGACTCGTCAGCGAGCAGTTGCCGGAGTCAAACGAGGAGATGACCCCGCTGCGTCCGCGTGTCCGCCCGCTGCGCTGATGCTTTTCGAGGTTAAACGTTTCTAAAATTCGGTTGGTTGAAGCATTTAACGCGACCAACCCTATCTAAAACCAGCCTGCTGGCAAATAAAAACCCGCCTTTTGGGCGGGTGATACTTGTCTGAGTAGAGTAAAAGGTAGGTAGAAGTATTAAAAGTAGAAGACATTCGCTCTTCGTATTTGCATAAAAACAATCAATTGGATTCTGATGTTAGTTTTTGAAGAAATGTAAACAAGTTTATATGCGGGGAAGGAACAGCCCCGCTCCCCTCCCTGATTCTGGCCTTAGTTCAAAACCAGCTTTTCTTCCCAGGCGGGTTTCTTTTGGGTCATGTAGACCGTCCAGGGGAAGGGCGTCAGCTTGGTTTTAATCTTGGTGTAGAGGGTTAAGTGCTTTAAGATCGATACTTTTTCGGGCAGTTGTTCGGGCAATTCCACGCCCAGTTCGAATAAGCCCTGCGTAAAGCCAGGAATTTTTTGGGCGATGCCGGACAGCCAGGGTCGATGCGTACTGAAAAACAGGTTTTTGTTGGTAACACGGCCCAATTCGGAAATGGCGCGTTCCCAATTTTGCGGGTAGGCCAGGAAGTTATGGGCGATGACCAGGTCAAACGCATTGGTATCAAAAGGCAATGCTTCCAGTGGGGCGGCAATAAACTTGAACCGGCAGCAGACTTCCTCTTTGGCTTTGGCCGCAACGGCTTCATCCGGGTCCACCAGCGTGATATCTGCCGCAGGCAGCAACAGGGCGAGGCGCTGGGAGAGATCCATCTGGCGACAGCCGCCGACAATCAAAATCGTCTTGGGCTCCTGGTAGACATCGTCAAAACAGACATCCAGCGTGTTCCAAAGGCTGGCTTTCAGCAGCCGTGTCCACAAGGATGCGGCTTTCTCGCACAGTTCCGCCTCACACGGTGAGTCGCACGGGTGATCGCAGGGCTTGCCGCAGGGGCCAAGGCTTGGAATGGCTGTGGTGGAGAGGGGTTCAGTTATCATGATTATTCTATTAAATCCAAAAACTTGTAGATACGCAAATTGATTACCGGGGGAGGGAACGGACCCTGGCCCCCTCCCTTAGGCTCTTCCGTAATCGTCTTCGCGGCGTTCGATATCGTCTTCGCCGAAGTATTGGCCAAGTTGCAGCTCGATGATTTCCACAGCGCCGTCGGCGCCCGGGTTTGCAATCCGGTGCCAGCTACGCAGAGGGATATGAATATAATCCCGCGCATTTAGCAGATGTTTTTGCTCATCCAGCGTCACTTCCGGTTTTCCAGAGGTGATCAGCCAGTGTTCTTCGCGCTGGGCGTGGCGCTGCAGGCTGAGGCGGTTGCCCGGCTTGACCTGTAACTGCTTCAGTTTATAGTCCGGTTCGTCCTTTAGCACCGTAAAACTGCCCCAAGGACGCGTTTCTGTGACTTCCTGCAACGGGACCGGTTCAAATTCGCTGCCCCAGCAAACCTCCAAAAGTCGGGCGGTTTGTTTGCCTGGGTTGTGCAGACTAATGGTTTGTCCTGACACGACGAAATGTTGGCCAATGGTTGGGTGTTTTGACTCGCTGCCGCTGCGTATTTCGAGGTCTCCCGCGATTAGAAAGCTTTGGCTCTCATCAATAGGGCTTTCCGGAAAGCGCTCGATGCTCTCACCGGAGGGCAATTCCCAAAGGCGAACCTGGAAATGCCCGCTGGCGTAAAGGACACCTGCGCGGGTGTTGTCCGGGGGGTGAGGCTGGGCGGCTTTGCTTCTCAACGGGTCAGTCATCATGGTTGCGATTATACACCAGAGAGGGCGAGAGGGCGCGCTGATCCGGGGCTTTGTAAAAAGTTCATGCAAGTCCCACTGCGCAGAGGATTTATCATTCCCCGGAAGCGGGTATAAACAAAGAAGTGGAGTGAGAAGACACCGGAGATTGCGATTGGGGATCCAGACGCTAAAACGCTTGTTGCTAGGGCTGTTGCTGATAACAAGCACTGGCTTTCTGCCTGTGCAGGCGCACGAGTATAACTTTGCGCCGGTCAGTGGGCATGTCACATCGCCGTTTGGCTGGCGGACAGACCCGATGAACGGTTCTAACCGCTTTCATGGCGGCATCGATATTGCCGCAGCAGCGGGTATGCCGGTGTATGCGCCCCAGGCGGCAACCGTGATGTACAGCGGCTACCATGGGGGCTACGGTAACGTGGTGGTGCTGGACCACGGCAATTCTCTGTTTACGCTGTATGGGCATAACTCCAAGCTGTTGGTGAGTGCGGGACAGCAGATTGCCCGTGGGCAGCAGATTGCCCTGGTGGGTTCTACCGGGCGTTCTACCGGGCCGCACCTGCATTTTGAAGTGCATTACAACAAGCAATACGTGAACCCGGTTACGTATCTAAGCTATTTGCAGCAGCAGGGCGGGCAACTGCTGGCGCAGGCGAATCCGGGTGTTTCTAATCAGAATGCCCGGACGGTTCAGACCGCCCAGGCGGAAGTGCGTCAGGCGGCGCCGAAACGTACGGTCAAGCGCCAGACTTCACGGCGTACGTACGGTAAAAACGTGGTTCAGGTGGTCAACGGCACTAAAATCGAAAACGTCCAGTTCTAGGCTGCCCCCACTCCAAAGGCTGAAACTCTGCTATGATGGACATGTCGTAGCCGGTGATGACGCTGGAATGCCAGCGAGAGCCGAAGAGTTGACGAGAGTGTTCGGATATGGCCGGGGCCGCGAAATCCAAGCCGTATTTTGAAGAAACCTGGTTTGAACTGTTCTTTCTGGGTGGATGCTTTGGTGCGGCTTATCTGCTGTTTCATCTCTTAATGCCGCCGGTCCAGATGACCGGTGACGCCATCCAAAGCGTCGCGATGGCCAAGCTGTTTGCCGAAGAACGCTTTATGGACGCCGTCACGCGCTTTAATCTGCCGCCGGTATATCCGTTGCTGCAGTCTCTGGTCATCCGGCTTGAGGAAACCACCGAGCTACCACGGCTGATTTACGGCTTCCAGCAGATGAACCTGTGGCTGTATTACATCTCCATTGTGCTCATTTACGGGTTTATTCGACGGCAAATCCGCAAACCCTACAGCTTCCTGATTACCATGCTGTATACGCTCGCGCCCGCCACCCTGGAAATGGCCTGGGCCATCGGGCCGCAAATGGCCTATGTGGTGCTGTCTGTTTCTTCACTCATTGCCATCGACTTGTCTCTGGGCAAGGATTCGGCGATGGGCGGGCAGATTTCCCGGGGTGAGCTGCTGGTTTGCGGCTCGTTTATGGGCGCCAGCATTCTCACTCAGCAGCTGGGCTACACGCTGCTGGTGGCGTTTATGTTTGTGATGATCAAGCGCTTTGGCTTGCGCAGCAGCGCCCTGACTCTCGCGATTCTGATGCTGCTGATCAGCCCCTTTGCCGGACGGGATGTGGCGCAGGTGTTCAGCCGTCCCCAGTCGTATGTGGAATCTTCGGCTTCCCTGGTCAGCACGGCCAGCCATCAGGGACTCCTCAGCACCGCCCGTGAATATGTGGATAATTTGCTGGCGCGGATTACCAGTCATGCGGTTGGTGATCTCAAGGTCTCCTCGCTGAATACGGTGATGGGAACCTCTCATAAAAAAGCAGATCAACCCATTGGTGCGGGGCGTCTGCCCTGGTTACGCTGGGCCATTGGGCTTCTGGCCATTATCGGTGCGGCCTATGGTCTCTATCAATATACGGGCATTGGCACGTTATATATGTGCACCTACGTCATCACGGTATTGGTATTGTTGCCCGACAGCGGCCTGACGCTGGCGCCGGTGTTGCCGCTCATCCTGTTTTATCTGTATTTTGGCATTATGCGGACCGGTCAGTGGTCCCAGCGCATTCATGTGCCGCTGTCCAAAATTGCCGCGCCCATCTTAACGGCCTGGATTTTACTGTGCTCCCTGACCACGCATTTGGCCCGGATGGAAGCTACGGGCGTTGCAGAGGTCGGGCATACGCCAAAAATTCTGTATATGAGCACCGCAGAAGAGCCGAAAAACCGTTTGCAAAAGGCGCAGGTGGATACCTCGCACCGCCGCGCAATGGAATGGCTGGAAGCGCATGCGCCGCAAAGCGCTCGCATTGCCATTCCTCGTCCGGCAGCGGCCAGCCTGATGGCCAACCCGGAGCGCAATACCGTAAGCCGCGAAGAGCAGCAAGAGATGCGGAATGAACTGGCCCGTTACGACTATCTGGTGGAGGAAGAAGCCTCCCCGATTGATGCGTTGCGCAAGCGTCGGGGCGCGCTGGTGAATGGTAATGGCCTCAAGCTGGTGTATGAGGATGTCCCGGGCCGTATTCGCATCTGGCAGGTTCGCCCCGCCCTGTAAACCTAATACGGGCTGTACGTTTTGAGATCGCTTGCGGGCTGATCGTAGACCTTCAACAGTGTATTGATATCGCGCTGGGAGGGCTGATAGCCTTCCACCCGGCTGAGTGGCTGGGCGTATTTATCCGTCGATGCGGAGCGCCAGCCCCAGCGGGACGGAAAATCGTTTGCTTCCAGCTTGAGGGCCGGATACATGATGTCGG
>CAZXUP010000064.1:10303-11609 GCA_964643815.1 uncultured Vampirovibrionales bacterium | reverse complement strand
CCCTCCTCTTCCGCCAAGTCCATCATCACACGGCGAAAGTTCTCATCCGGCGGTACTTCGGGCATAAAATCCGCCTGCAAAAGCGCCTTGATGTAAAAACCGGTGCCACCCGCCACCACGGGAATTTTCCCAGCCGCCCACAAGCGTTCGAGCTGTTCGGTCGCCTGGGCCTGGTAAGCCGCCGCGCTGAATGTTTCATTCGGCGCAACCACATCAATCATGTGGTGCCGGATGCCTTGCTTTTCGGTTTCCGTGGGTTTGGCCGTCCCGATATTCAGCTCTCGGTAGATGAGTTGGGAGTCGGCTGAAATGACCTCGGTATCCAGCCACTTCGCAAGGTCTACCGCCATGGCCGTCTTGCCCGTTGCGGTCTGCCCCACCACCGCGACAACCCGTTTTTTAGCCGCACCATTCATAGCTGGAAACCCTCGCTAAATAACAGGCGGCTCCCCGACATCTTCCTCGTCGGGTTTATCCGTTTCGTCATCAAACGGCACGGGCTTGCCAGTGGTTTCGTAGACATACACAAACAGAACCACCGCCCGGTAAATTTCCGTCAGCAGGCTGGCGAACTGGCAGAAAGCCGCCAGCAACATCACAGACGCCACGGTCGTCACAAACCCGAGCGTGAACAAAAACTGCAAGCCAAACAGCAACAGGCTAATCAGCAGCAGGCGGAACGGATCACGGAAAAACTGGACCAGACTGCGCCAATACGCGGTAAAAACATTATCCCGGTGTAAAATGACGAACGCAGGCCATAGCATGGTGATGAGGGAAAAGCCAACGTAGATGGAGGCCGATACCAAAATGGCCATCGACAACTCGTTTAAATCCAGCAACTGGGCGGGCGGCAATGCGCTCAGCTTCGCGACCGTCGGCAGGCCATCTTGATAAAACTGCTCAAGCACCGGCAGGTTTTTATCCCACAGCGGGCGCATCCACAGAAACAACCCAAAAACAACCAATGCCTGAATCAAATAGCCCACCAGCATCGTCGGAAAATAACGCGACACCCCCGGCAAAAATTCCCGAAACAGCGTAAAGCCTTCCAGGGCGGTTTGCAGATTCGGCTCCCGGGTTGGTGCAATATTGGTCAGATAGCGTGTGCACGCCTTGCCCACCATGTTGAACCAGCCCGCCAGAAACGCGGATACCAGCATCACAACCACCAGTATCAACAGGGCCCACTCGGGCGTCCATGCCGGTTTTTCCGATTGCGGTATAATCAACTCCAACAAGAGGGGAATCAAAAACAGCACATACATCAATGTTAAGTTTCGTGACCAGATCACGAAGCTGTGTG
>CAZXUP010000064.1:5154-10293 GCA_964643815.1 uncultured Vampirovibrionales bacterium | reverse complement strand
TATTAAGTTTTGAAAAAAATCATGATTAAAAAGTTTGTATTTAAAAATATAATTGTCTTAATCTTGATCCAGGTTTAAACTCAGCATTATTTTTTTGACGCTTTTACGGATTTATCCCTAGGCTCATAAAAAACTAAAGCTTTCCAGAGGCAGATGATGATTTTGGGATCAAGCGCAAACGATGTGATGTTATAGAAGATATTCTGAGGGTTGCTTTATGTTAGAGAGTCCGACACCACCTACCAAAAGACGGCCACTGTTGGCCACCTTGCCGATGGCGAGCGTTTCATCCACACCCTATAGCGGTGGCGGGCGGCATTATGCAGCCACCTACCTGGGGTTGCCCGCCAAGCTGTGCGGCATTCCCAACTTCATGCAATACCGTATCGGCCCGGGCGCCGAATTGCAGTGCGCCGCACTCTCGTATGCGGATTTACGCTGGAGCAACCTGCGCGCCGCGAATCTGAAAGGCGCCAAGTTCTGCGGCTCCATCCTGTGGGGGTCTACCTTAACCAACGCCGATTTAAGTGACGCCGACCTGAGCTATGCCGACTTCACCGGCGCGGACTTGGTTGGTGCAAACCTGAGCAACACCACCATCGAAGGGACCTGCTTTTTGGGGGCGCGCTACAGCAAGACCACCGCGTTCCCGAAAGAGTTCGGCGATCCGGAAAGCAAAGGCCTGATCAGTCTGGACGAATCCCTCCAAATCGCTTAGCCAGCAGCCAGCAAGCTGGCTTTAGTTAGGGTTGGCAGATTCGGACTGCGCTGTGTGTGCCCTGTCATTCCCGCGCAAGCGGCCCTTAGGTTAGGAGTGCTGTCATTCCCGCGCAGGCGGGAATCCAGGCCAGCAGGCTGGCTTTGGTTAGGGTTAATTCACAATGCTTTTACTGACTGATTTCTGGGCATGCTTTTCCTGGATTCCCGCCTGCGCGGGAATGACAGAGAAGCGCGGGAATGACAGTGTTTTGCTCCAAAGCTAACCAGCCCCATCTAAAGCCAGCTTGCTGGCCGCGGGAATGACAAAATCCAATCGAAGGCAGCTAATCCCGTTCCCGTTGCGCCGCCTCAAACTCGGCCAGCCAGTCTTCCAGATGATTCTTCGCGCTGACGGAGATTTCGCCACCGGGAAACAAGAGCGCATACACATCTTTTTTGGCCTGCACCAGACCATCACTTTTCCAGAGCGTCGCCAACTGGTCAGCGGTTTCGCGCAGGTTCGTAAAACACGTGTACAGCAGAAAATTATTCAGCGCACACTGGCGCTCCAGCTTGATCAACACATTCCACAGCGCTTGCTTGTTGATGGTGATAGTCTCCCCATCATCGAATGATGGTTGTTGCCCGGTCGTCATCGACTTGTCCTTTCGGTTGCTCAATAAAAAAGCCCCCACAAAATGGGAGCCGGGCGTTGATAAGCCGTTGCGACACGACCACGACAGGTTTTAGTGCAAGCACCTGGACATGTCCTGCCGTCACCCGGCAAATTGCCAGGAAGACGGCACTTGTTATGGTCAAGTGCTGACCAGTCGCAAACGGGGTTATCAAGTCCCGACTGTTACCTGTGGGTAACAGTCCATTCAGAATAACGGAAAGTGCGGACGATAACAAACGGGTTTTGATTCGGTTTTACTATTATTTTTCCGGCAGAACCTTTCTGTCATTCTCTGTCATTCCCGCGAAAGCGGGAATCCATTCAGCGGAGAAGCGACTTGATTAGCACTCTCGAATTTAACGCTGTGTATTTATTCCTGACAATGGATTCCCGCTTTCGCGGGAATGACAGTGTGATGTCTATCAACCCTATCCAAAGCCAGCCTGCTGGCCTTTCGCGGGAATGACAGGGTGCACACAGCACAGTCCGAAATCTGCCAACCCTATCTTAAGCCAGCCTGCTGGCCGTAGGAATGACAGGGTTTTGCTCCAAAGCCAACGAACCCAAACTAAAGCCAAGTTGTTGGCATTGCCTGAGGTGATCCCTTGCATTAAGATATCAGCATGATCAACGTTAATGTGGGGATTCACCGAAATGTCGGCGGAAGAGATTCATTCACAGGCAGAAGATAAAATGAAGAAGGCCCTTGCCTCGGTTCAGCATGAAATGGGAGCCGTTCGGACCGGACGCGCCAACCCGCTGATCCTGGACCGGGTGAGCGTGGACTATTACGGGACACCGACCCCCGTCCGGCAAATGGCGAACGTTTCCGTGCAGGAAGGACAAACCCTGGTCATCCAGCCTTACGACAAAGCCTCGCTGGGCGAAATCGAAAAAGCGATTTCCAAATCGGATATCAACCTGCCCGTCAACAATGATGGCAGCGTGCTGCGGCTGAACGTTCCGCAACTGAACGAGGAACGCCGCAAAGAACTGGTGAAACTGGTGAAGAAGATTGGCGAAGAAGGCAAAGTCGCCATCCGCAACGTCCGCCGCGACGCCACCAGTGATATCGAAAAGCTCAAGAAGAGCGAGAACCTGTCGGAAGACGAAGTCAAAACCCGGCAGGATCGCATTCAGAAACTGACGGATAAATACACCGCCCAATTGGATCAGATGGTGGGCGACAAAGAGAAAGAAGTGATGGAGGTATAAGTATTATTACCGACGCCTCCAAACCCACGTCCTCTTCTTCACAAGACGCTCCCGTTACCGGCAACGCTTCGGGAAAAAAATTGTCGCGGGTTCGGATGGGTCTGCTGATTGCTGTCGTGTTTTTCGGCTGCGCGTCGCTGGGCGGATGGCTGTGGTCGCTGCTGGTGTTCGCCTCTATTTATTTTGGACAGCAAGAGCTGAAAACCCTGATGGGCAGCAGTGGCATCCGTCCCTCGCAAACCATCATCTACAGCGCCGCCATCCCGATGGTCATCATGGCGACCCTGGACAAACCCCAGTTTCTTTCGCCCATCCTCACACTGACGATGATCGCCTGCTTTTTTCGCCTGCTGTTCCGCAGCCCGCACGGCTCTATCAGTGACATTGGCGGTACGTTACTGGCGGTGTTTTACATGGTGTACCTGCCGGTGCAGTACATCCTGCTGCGTCATCTCAACCCGCAGGTTGGCGCTTCGTATTGGGCGCAACCCGGTTTGCACTACCTGCTGATGACACTGGCCGTCATTAGCGCCTCTGATATCGCCGCGTATTATGTCGGCAAGAAATTGGGCAAAAACCTGCTGTACCCGGAAATCAGCCCGAAAAAAACCCGAGAAGGCGCGGTGGGTGGATTGCTGGGAGGCATTGTCCTGGGCGTGGGCTGTGCGCTGCTGTGGCATTTTCCGTTGCACCATGCCGTCATCCTCAGCATTCTGCTGGTCGTCACCGGGCAACTGGGAGACCTGACCGAATCGATGATGAAGCGGGATGTCGGGCTAAAAGATTCGGGCGAATTGCTGGCCAGCCATGGCGGTTTTCTGGATCGCGCCGACAGCTATATCTTTTCGGGCGTGGTTTGCTACTATTATATTTACTGGGTTGTCCTGCAACAGGGCTTGGCCCCCGAAGTTCTCCACTGGTTTCAACATCTGACACTGTTGCAGCCGATGGGCTGATCGGATTGATTCAACTTTGCATTCAAGTTTTACAACCAGACAAAATCGCTGAGCAATTTAAAGGCCCTTTGGATGGTCACCTCTTCTGATAATTCCGAGCCTACCTTAAGCAAGCCTCGAAAGCAGGCGCTCTCCGCCCTGCTGAAGGCCCTCAACATTAAGCGTCCCAAAGCCTACGACCTATACGACCGGGCGCTCACCCACAGTTCGTACACCTACGAAAACAGACTGTCCTCGCTGGATAACTATGAGCGACTGGAATATCTGGGAGACGCTGTTTTGAAACTGGTGGTCAGCGAATATCTGTTTGAACGCTTCCCGGATTACCGCGAAGGCGATCTCACCAAAATCCGCGCCGTGGTGGTCAGCGATGCCCGTTTGGCCGAGCTGGCCCGCGAGATGAATCTGGGCGAATACATTGTTTTTGGCGGCAGCGAAGCCAAGAGCGGAGGCCACAAAAAAGTGTCCAACCTGGCCTGCGCATTCGAAGCCCTGTTGGGCGCGTTGTATATTGACGGAAAAATCGAAGATATCCGCGCGTTGTTGCAGGACAAACTGGAAACGCACGTGACGGCCATTGACATGAGCAAGACCAAGGACAACTACAAGGCGGTCTTGCAAGAGTTTACCCAGGCCGATGGCGGAATCCTGCCCATCTATCGCACCGTCAAGGAAACAGGCCCTTCCCATAACCGGACGTTTTATATCGAAGTGCTCATCAACGGCGAGATGATCGGCCATGGCACGGGCAAATCGAAAAAAGAAGCCCAGCAAAACGCCGCCAAGCAGGCCTTGGAAGCACTGAACGCATTGGAATCCGACGAGGACAGCTAATCTCGTTTCTGTTGCTCCGCCTCAAACTCGGCCAGCCAGTCTTCCATGAGGTTCTTTGCGCTGGCCGAGTTCGAGGCGGAGTGTCAAAAAACCGGAGAAACACGCTGATTATTTTTTATCCGCCAAAATAATCATCATAATCCTCCAGCACAATCACCTCTTCCGCATCCACGGTGGGTGGTGATGGCTGGGGATTGGAATGAGCATCTTTAAAACGCTCGGCAAAGCGGCCAACATCGCGCTTCACATCTTGCTGCTGCGTTTTGGCGCGATGCTGTTCGCGTGCCTCTTTATCCAGGTACTTTAAGTACACCTGATCCAGCGGGTTGGTTTCGGACTGGGGCTTCTCGGTTTGTGGTTGGGAGGCATAAGACTTGTTGGGTTTTGGTTCCGGTTGGATCGCGCTGGGTGTTTCTTCCACGTAAGCTTGCGTGCGCGTGGTTTCAGCGGGGGGCACTTCAAAGTGATCGGGGTTATAACGTTCCAGCAATCCGCTGATGGATGTTTCGTCCGAGGTTTCAAGCTCGTTCCAGGCGGCGTCTTCCGTTAAATCCTTGATGAGTGAAACGGTATACGGGGTGGTGGCGATGACCAGTTGCCGTCCGCGAATCTCCACCAGGTGCAGCTCTTTGCCTTTGCCCAGCTTGCTGCTGGTCAGCACGTTAAAACGATCGCCACCGGATTGCAGGGTTTCCAGGTAGTGTTTTTTGCTGTCGGTTTTCCGTTCTTGCGGCACGGGTGGAAAGAAACCAGCGCGCG
>CAZXUP010000064.1:0-5144 GCA_964643815.1 uncultured Vampirovibrionales bacterium | reverse complement strand
TTGTTCTTTCGGCATGGTGGGCTGAGTCTGTGTCTGGTTTTTGCGTTGCCCAGGATCTGAAAAGGCCTCAAAGAAGCCGGGATTGCGTTCGGCCCAACGGGGTAAAACCCACTTGGCAAACGCCATAAACAAGCTGAGAACGGCGGTCAGGGCGATGGAAATTCTCAGCAACAGGTTGCCGGAGGTTTGCGTGGAGCGTTGCTGCTGTTGCTGGCCGGTTAAATCCAGCGGCAGTGTTTCCGGATCGACCACGATTGGTTCTGCGGGAATAATAGCGGCTGCCTCTTCACTGGACGCAACATCCGTATCGGCTTGCGTGTCAGTGCTTGCACGGGTGGTGGCTCCAGCAGAAGTTGAGGGTGTGCTACTGGAGGCGGTAACAGCCTCGATCTGTGGCGGTATTGGTTTTGTTGCCGGTTTGACAGCGCGTGCCTGGCTGATTTCGAGGGGCGCTGTGGATGGGGTGCTGACCGTTTTTGCAGGCGCAACTGCCTGGATCGTGTTTGCCGCCTTGGAAACCAGGTTGCTGCTCTCGGTGCTCGGGTTGGCCTCGGGAACTGGCGCACCGCCGGAAATTTTAGGAGGCTCTGCGGGGGGCTTGGGCTTGCTTGCTGTTTTTGGCGCTTCTTTTTTAGGAATTTCTTTGGAAGGCGGGGCATAAGAGACCTCGCTGAAGTCTTCCGTGATTAAATAAACCTGTTGCGAATGGATCGTGATGGTTTTGCCGGTGGGCGTTTCCACCACTTGCACGGTGTTGTCTTTTTTGAGAGCGTTGTCGATGACCAGTTTGGCGTTGGTTGCGCTAGAGGTGTTGGGGATGTGGATTTGCACCTTGCCATCGCCGATTCGCTTGGTAATGACACTGGGAACGACTTCCTGATCGAAGTGGACATCGATACTGGCGCCATTTTTGGAGATGACGATGCCGGTTTCGGGGTCGGCATAACTGGTAAGCGAGGTTGCACACAACAAAACGGCAAGGCTAGCCAAATAGAAGGCTTTTTTGGAAATGGCATGTTGATGAGTCAATCCCATGTGCTCCCCAAGCCTGTGTTGTAAGTGAAAGCGGATGTTAGCCGTGATTCCCACGCGTGGCGGTTTCCACCCCTATTATACCGGACAATACGCTGAAATGCTCAGGTGCATCATACTAGGGAGGGGGCGGAGAAGGAACGGCCCCGCAATACAAATTAAAGTTTGGTCGCTGTTTTAGCAGAAACTCGTTCTTATCTAATGCGGGACCGTTCCTTCCCCGACCTCTCCCTATAGTGTGTAGCTTCGAGCGCCGCTCTGTTCGATCATGACTTGCCCAGTGGTCAGGACGAAGCGGAGCGATCGTCCTTTGTTGCCACCGACGTCTGATTTCTCGATGGCCATGCCCTGTTTGGAAAGCGCCGCCTGAATGGCGTTGACATTGCGGGCGCCGATATTCAAAATATTGCTGCCCCCGCCGCCAAAGTTAAACAACTGCGCGCCGCCGATCAGCCGAATCACGCTGGTGCGCTTCTGTCCGCCTGCGGTGGTAAAGTCGGCCAACAACTGCGGAATCGCCGTGTCGGCATACTTGCCCGGAATCTGTTCCGCATAGGTGTTGGTCAGGGTGCTTTCGGGCAAAATGATATGGGCGATGCCGCCAATCTTGTTCTGCACGTCGTAAATCACCACGGCAATGCTGGTACCGATATTCTTGACACTGAATACGGTTGCCCTGTGGTTACTGACCTTGATGTCACCAAGATCAACAGTTTCTGTCGTTTGCATTGACATGGGCGGTTAGATTTCCTGAGCGTTAAATGAATCGGCCAGACTCTTGATGACGGTGTTCAGATCAATCAGCTCGCTGAGCATCCGCTCCAGGTAGTCTCCATCAATTTTGATGCCGGCTTTGGTCAGCGCGTCGGTGTCCAGGCTGTACATCAACCCGTCGCTGCCCACGCCGCGGCCAATCATACGGGTAAAGACATCCGCCAGGTGGACGGCGGTGATCACCTTGGCTTCATCCGCCGGAATATTGGCGGGCAACTTGATGGGTTTGTGGTGGTACCGAATGACGTTGACCAGCGTGGAGGGCAGGTTCCATTTTTCGGCAACCCGTGTGCCTACTAAAGAATGATTGAAGCCGATGACTTTTTCCTCGGCCTCGGTAAAGTCAATCTGTTCGTTGAGGGCAATCTGCTCGATTTCCTGGTAGTTTGCGCCGACGAACTCTCCCAGCACCAGCTTGCCGATATCGCGCAGCAGGCCGCCGGTAAAGGCCAGTTCAGGGTCCGCCACGCGTTCGCGTTGGGCAATGTGCTTGGCATACACCGCACAGGTCAGGGCGTTGTACCACAGGTCGCCGTCTTGCAGCGAGTACCCCGGCACCGGCCGATCCAGCGCCACTTTGGCGATGATGGTGTAGACCATGCTCTTCAGCGTTTTAAAGCCGAGAATGGCCACCGCTTCTTTCACGGTTGAAATCTTTCTGGAAAACCCGTAAGCCGCCGAGTTGCAAAGCCTCAACACCTGGCTGGTGAAGCTGGCGTCAAGGCGAATGACATCAGCCAGTTTATCCGCGCTGGTGTTGGGGTCCTCCAGCATCTGGCTAACCCGAACCGCAACCTGCGGCAACTCCGGCAAGCGATCAACCTTGGCGACAATCTCCTGCAAAGAAACTTTTGCCATGATGGTCCTTCAATCGTTCACATACACTCCCAACTTTCAGTTTAATACCGAATGTCTGATTTTGACCGGATTCGTTGGAAAATTCACCCAAGCGGGCGAGCGCTGGAAATGTCTTAGGGGCAAGATGCTTTCCAGGCTGTGAAGTAAGGTTGAGGCTAGGGAGTTTTTTCTTGTCCTATGTATTTTTAGAGGAAGGGTATATAATAAAAACGTTTTCAACCGCCTTTGTCAGGGCTGAGTTTTACAGCTTGAAGGCACAGGCCGGGACTTCAAGGTTAGACAGATTCCATCCGGCAACACTTTGTGATGACATGTTGAGGAATCTTGATTACATTTCTCAAAGTTTCTTTTCAAAAGGCGCCGGTTCAGAAATAATAGACTGAAACAGACACTTGCAAGGTTCGCACCCCAGCTTACCCGGCGCAGAGTTAGGTTTTGTTTATGACATTAGGGGAACAGCTTCTTATGGATTTTCACGATCACGGTTCGCACCAACACACGCCCCAGCGTTTGCGCGCCTGCATTAAAGTGGCGGGCGTTGGCGGCGGCGGCAGCAATGCGGTGAACCGCATGATTCAGAGCGGCATGAGCGGTGTCGAGTTCTGGGTGATGAACACCGATGCGCAAGTGCTGGAAATGGCCCACACCGAAAAACGCCTGCAGTTGGGCAACAAGATTACCCGTGGCCTGGGCGCCGGGGGTAACCCCGCGATTGGCATGAAGGCTGCCGAAGAGAGCCGTGATGATGTTCTGGCTGCGCTCGAAGGGGCCGACATGGTCTTTATCACCGCTGGTATGGGTGGTGGCACCGGTACCGGCGCTGCGGCGGTGGTCGCTGGCCTGGCGCGCGAAATCGGCGCACTCACGGTTGGCGTGGTGACGAAGCCCTTCACATTTGAGGGCCGTCGTCGTCAGCAGCAAGCGATTCAAGGCCTGGAAAGCCTGAAGGAAAATGTCGATACGCTGATCGTCATTCCCAACGACAAGCTGTTGGAAGTGGTCGAGCGTCGCACCTCCATGCACGAAGCGTTCCGCATTGCGGATGACGTATTGCTGCGAGGCGTTCAAGGCATCTCCGATATCATTACCGTGCCGGGTCTCATCAACGTTGACTTCGCTGACGTGAAAGCCGTGATGAGCCTGTCGGGTTCCGCCATTATGGGTATCGGTAAAGGCTCCGGCGAAGGCCGCGCGCTTGAAGCCGCCCGGATGGCCGTCAACTCGCCGTTGCTGGAGACCTCGATTGAAGGCGCCAGCGGCGTGATCTTCAATGTCACCGGTGGCCCCGACATGACGTTGCATGAAGTCAATGAAGCGGCTGAGATTATTTATCAGTCGGTTGATAAAGATGCCAACATCATCTTTGGTTCCGTCATTGATGAGCGGATTCAAGGCGAGATTCAAATCACGGTGATTGCCACCGGCTTTGAATTGAAGTCGCAGCAGTACCGCCTCGATCACCTCGGTGATTCCGTGCGTTCGCCGCTGGAAGCTTCGGCTGTCAAAGCGGGCAGTCAGCTTCCTCCGCAACAGGCTTCCGCCAAGCCCGGTTTCCCGAGCTTGCCCGGATTACCTCCCTCCGCGGCGCCGACGTCGGCTTTGCCGCCCAAGCTGGAAGAATCGCCGCTGTGGAAAAATCCTCGCCCGGTTGGTAGTTCCATGACCGAAGCGGCTCGCAAGCTGCTTGATCTGCCGGATTTCCTGAGACCGAAGAAGTAGTGGAATGACGGTAAACACCGGTTTGGATAAGCCAATGCCTCTTTGTGTAAGCTCCAGGGTTCAGGCTCTGGAGCTTACACCTGAAAATGTGCGTTTGCTGGATCAAACGCTGTTGCCCGCCGAAGTGCGCTATGTGGATATTCGCACCGCTCAGGAAATGGCGGATGCGATTGAAACCATGCTGGTGCGCGGTGCTCCGGCAATTGGTATAGCCGGGGCTTATGGCGTGGTGTTGAGTGCCCGACGTTTGATCCAGGAAAACCCGTCGCTGGATGCATTCAAACAAAATATTCGCCAGGATATCGAACTGCTGGGCAAAACGCGGCCAACCGCCGTAAATTTGTTCTGGGCGCTTCGGGAAATGTCGCAGGTTCTGGAGTCCGAAACCGGATCGTTGGCCGATGTGCTGGCGCGACTGACCGAGCGAGCGCTTGAAATCCATCAGGAAGATATTGCGGCTTGCCAACACATTGGCGGCCATGGCGCGCCCCTAATACCCAAAGGCGCTCAAATTCTGACACATTGCAACGCGGGTGCGTTGGCCACCGGTGGCTACGGCACGGCGCTGGGCGTGGTGCGTTCCGCGTTTGCGATTGATCCCGGCATTCATGTATTTGCCGATGAAACCCGGCCTCGTTTGCAGGGCGCGCGGCTGACGACCTGGGAGTTGATTGAAGATAACATTCCCGTGACGTTGGTGACGGATAACATGTCCGGCAGCATGATGCGCTACGGCAAGTACGGGGCCGCCAAGCGCGTGG
>CAZXUP010000063.1:10707-11711 GCA_964643815.1 uncultured Vampirovibrionales bacterium | reverse complement strand
ACGCATCGGTGGGTAAGCAGTTGGCGCTACCAGCAACCGGTGGCTACTGCCCCCGCGCGGTGGAACACACGGTATTGGTGCTGGTCTCTTCCCTGCATCGCGGGACGATTCCAGCGCTGGAATACGCCAAGACCATTTCGGCTCGGGTGGAAGCGGTGCATGTGGAACTGAATCCGGCAGGGACCGAACGCCTGAAAAAAGCGTGGGAAGATTGGGGTTGCGGGATTCCGCTGACGATTCTCAAGTCTCCGTTCCGCTCGTTGAGCGAGCCTCTTCTGGAATATATTGACGAAGTGGAAGACCGGTATGAGCATGACCTGGTAACCATTATCGTGCCGGAGTTTGTCACCAAGGCGGGCTGGCATAACCTGCTGCATAACCAAAGCTCAATGGTGATCAAGGCTTTGCTTCGATATCGACCCGGCAAGGTGGTGACGACCGTTCGATATCACCTGGAAGAGTGAAAAACGAATACATGTATAGCCGAAACGGCTGGCATGGGTGTAAGATTTGAGTGGGACTTTCGCGCTGTCGTAGAGAAATCCATTGCGGATAGAAAAAGAAAAAGTATGGATTGCTTTGAAGGGGACCATTGTGAGTACGCTGGATGTATCACCCGTCTATACAGTGAAACGGCGCTGGTATGATCAGCGACCGGAACTGCTTCGAAGTGTTTCGCTGCTGGAACGTTTTCCGGGCGAGATACGGACCATTTTGACGGAAGGTTTGATTTATCTGGTCGAGCGAGAGTTTCAGGCAGACATCATGATGTCGTCCTTGAAATCGTTTGGTCCGGAAAAAGTGCTGGGCATTTATAAATCCAAAAACAAGCGGCGCCAAAATGATTGCGATCCGTTGTTTCACCAGGCCATGAACTATTTTTTTATTTTGTCTGTCGAAAGCCAATTGGTGATGGCACGGCTGACAACAGAGCTGGTGTCTTATATTTATCAGTATTTTGAGTCTTGCAAGCTGTACCAGCAGCCAGCCTTAGTGCAGGATGT
>CAZXUP010000063.1:0-10697 GCA_964643815.1 uncultured Vampirovibrionales bacterium | reverse complement strand
CAGTGAAGTGACGGGGCTGTTTGTAAAAGGTGGCGGGGAGGAGGCTCGGCATTTTGTGGAAAGCATTCGGAAGAAGTTCCAGAAAAAAGTGGAAAGTTCTGTGAAGGTGCAAACTGCCGATACCGTTCGGATTATTTTTGAAGATACAACCGGGCTTCAGGTGAAGAAGGAATTCGATTCTCCCTAGTTGGGGTTTATACGATGAACTTCATACTATAATGAAGGAATCGAGCGGATAGAGAAATCAACATGAAGCAGCAGGGCAAGCGTTGGTATGAACAGCATAAGACGGTTTTGAAGTCTGTTGAGTTGCTGGAGACATTTCCGGAAGAGATCCAGGTTGTGATTGCAGAAGGGATTATTCGTCTGGCCGAACGGGAGTGCCAGGCAAACGAAGCCTTGAGCAACTTGCGTTCGCTAGGCCCTGATAAAGTGTTGGGGATTTTCAAGTCCAAGAATCGTCGGCGCACATACGATAAAACGAATCCCGTTCATCAGGCCATGAACTATCTGTTTATTTTGTCGGAACAGAATCGTGTTTTTATTGCCAACCAGGTGATTGAACTGGTGAATTTGATTTACGAGTACCTCAAGATTTGCCAGATGTACCAGGTTTCGGCGCAATTGGAAGAAGTTTCGGAGATGGTTCGGCTTTATATGGAAGGCGGAACCGTGGAGGCGTATCAAATGCTGGAGGCGAGTCGAAAGCGCCTTCAACTGCTGGGTCCGGCGAAAGTGGAAATTCCGGGTGAGAATATTGCGCAAAATGTCCAAGGCTTAAAAGTGCAAGAAGATCGAAAATCATAAATTTTGATCTCTATGGTTTTATGGAAAGCTGTGCAATAATACATTTCAGGAAACGAACAAACCTTGCACAGGACTGTATTGATTGGGTGCTCACGGACGTTTCTCCAAAGCGATTAAACTTGCTTTGAGTTCAATTTGAAGTCAACTTGGAAAAAGATAAACCTCGGCCTTCAGGCGGAGGTTTTTTGTTTGGAGCCAGAGGAGAAGCCGATGCCTGATATTTTGACCATGCAACCGCATTGTCTGGATGATGATGCTTGCCGTCAACTGGTGGAATCCGTTTGCAGTGACTATCGTCGCTGGAAACAGTCTCGAAGCCGACTGGAAGCCAAGTGGCGGGAATGCTGGGAAGCCTACTTGTGTGATGTCAAATCGCTATATACGGAACCGGATCAGGACACGGCGGATCGCAGCCGGATTGCAAGACCGGTTTTGTACGAAGCCGTCGAGGCGATCCATTCCAATTTGCTGAATGCCTTGTTTCCAGCCAACGAGCAGTTTTTCAGCGTGGTGGGCAAATCGGAAGAAGACCATCGCAATGCAAAACTGATTGAGGAGTTTTTGCGCTCGAAGCTGGAGGAAATCGGTTTTCTCGAAAAATACTCGCTCTTTTTAAAGCAAGCGGTGATCACGGGCAACACGGTGGCTTCGGTGCCGTGGAAAAGAGTCCGGCAGCAACGTCGTCTGGAGCAGCCAGTGACGCTGTTTGGGGTTACGATGGGCTATCAGAAAGTTGTTCAGGAAGATGTGATTTACAACGGACCGGACTTTGAAGTGATCGACATCTTCGATTTTATGATTGATCCGGATGCGGTTGATTTTTCCAGGGCCAAGGTGATTCGTAAGCTGGAGCGCAGTCTGTCCGAGCTGAAAAACAATCCCTCCTACTGCAACCTCGAGCAGATATATGCATCGGAAACGTTTGGTGTGGATGCGGACGATTCTAATAAAACTTCCAGGCGGCGGGCGTTTGGCTTGGATGAGCCAATGGCTTCCGGATCGGAGCAAGCTTCGGATGGGAAAGTGAAGTTGCTGGAAGCCTGGGGAGACTTTGTGGTTGGCGATCAAGTTTATCAAAACTATGTGTGTGTGGTTGCCAACAATAAAACCCTGATCCGTTTTGAGCCGAATCCGTACGATTGCGGCTTGAAGCCCTTTATATTCACCAATTTCATCCCGGTGCCAAACGAAATTTACGGCATCGGGGCCATCGAAAAATCCTTGGGGCTGCAACACGCCATCAATACGCTCACCAATCAAAAACTGGATGTGATCAACCTTTCCATTAATAGCCCTTTTACGTACCTGATTAACGATGACGTGTTTGACCCGGAAACTCTTGTAACACGCCCTGGCGCGCTGATTCCGGTTAAAAGCCATGACACGTTGAGGCCGATTCAGTACTTAAACAACTTTACGGTGGCGTTTACCGAGATTGCCGATCTGAAACAGGAAGCCCAGGAGGCAACGGGCGCCCTGAAATACTTTACGGGGGGTGATGGGGCGCAGGCCCGAACGGCAACAGAGGTGAGCGCACTGGTTAGCGGAGGACGACAGAAATTCTCTTCGTTCCTTTCGCATTTGGAGCACACGTCGTTGGAGCCGTTTTTGAGGATGGCTTTTGAGTATGCCCGGCAGTTTGTGGCGGAGCCGGAAAGCTTGCGGTTAGGCGGCACGGATGGTTGTGTGGGCTTCAAGCAGATGTTGCCGGAAATTTTGAAGGCCTCCAGTTGTTGCTTTCGTATTGATGGATCCCGAGGCTTGCTGTTTCGAGAGCAGGAACTGAGATCCATTACGACGTTTCTACGCCTAGTGGAAGGCAGTGCTAGCTTGAGGGGCAAGGTCAACCTGTTGGCATTGTACCGAAAAGTCTATCGTCGCCTTGGATTTAGCGATGAAACCGAAATTTTTGACATGTCGCCCGACACATTGGCTGAGGAGGTTTAGGTTATGAGTAATGCTTACAGGCAAATCAGTCTGAGAGAGCGGGCAACGATGTTTTCCCAATTGGTTCGGGAACCAGGTTGGGAATTGCTGCAACGCTCCTTCCGCCCTGAAATCAGAACCCGGGTGACTGATGGGGATGCGCGAGAAGCCTTTCTGTACGAGGCAATCCGGGCGCAGATTATTCAGGAAATTTTCTCGGCTCCGCACCTGGTGATCGGCCAGGCTGAGCGGGAATGGGTTCATCAGCCGGTGCTTGAGGAAGCCGATGATGAAACTTTGTAATCAATGTCTTATAAGCAGAGGACAAGAAATGGCTAGTACAAATACCAATGGGGAATTGTCGCAGCCTTCGGGCTTGCAAGCGTCCGGTATGCAGACAGATTCGGGAGTACCTTTTTCTGAGGTATCGATGGACAGTTTACCGGCGCAACAGGCGCTTGAGCTTCTGGTGCAAAACCCGGTCAGTTTTGTTCGGAAAATTGTGGATGACGCCGCCAGGATGCACTTGTGGAACCTCAAGGAAGAGGCTGAGCTTCGGGGTGCTGTCAATGTGATGAGAAAGGCGCATCCCGAATTTGAACGCTTCCAGTCGCTGATTATGCAAGAAGCTGCGACGCTGATTCAGGAAGATCCGGATGGGGTGATTGACCCTTGGGATAAATTGTTGAAAAAAGCGCTGGAAAGTTTCAAAAAGAAATTTCAGGAAACGGTGAAAGAGAGTTTGCCTGCCCTGCAACCGGCAGAGCCTCCTTTTGTCGAAGGATCCGGAAACCGGGTGCTTCCAGAACAGCCGCTTTCGTTTACACGGGCGCAAATCGAACGGATGTCCCTGGAGGATTTTCTGAAAAATGAAGCAGCCATTAACCAGGCATTGCAAGAAAAGCGAATCCGCTAGTAATCTGAAAAGGAGAAATCGATTATGGCAGTAGCAAACTTCCTTCCCGAAATCTGGAGCAAAAAACTGCTCAAGATTTTCAACAAAACGGTGGTCATGGCAAATCTCGTCAATCGTGACTTTGAGGGGGATATCACCAGTGCTGGCGATGTCGTCCACGTCCGGACCTTCGGGGATGTTACGATTAACACCTATACCCGTGATATGACGATTTCGTTTCAAGCGCTGACCGATCCGATGGTGGATCTGTTGATCGATCAGCAAAAGTATTTCGCGTTTAAGGTGGATGATCTGGATAAGGCGCAAGCCAATGTGGATATCCTGGAAGGCTATGCGGCACGCGCTGCCATTGCGATTCGGGATGTTGTGGATACCCGTCTGATTGGACATCATGCCCAAGCGGATGCGGGCAATATCATTGGCACGGATGAAGATCCCATTGAACTGACCAGTGCCAATATCTACAGCTACATCACGAAACTGGCTGAAAAGCTGGATAACAGCAATGCTCCGCAGGAAGGCAGAAATCTGGTTCTGACGCCCAAGTTCAAGACCTTGCTGTTGCAGTCAACCGAGTTTACCCGTGCTACCAGCCTGGGTGACAATGTGGTCCAGAACGGCTATATCGGTAATGTCGCCGGGTTTGCCGTGCATGTAACAACCAATATGGCAGCAGTAGAAGATGTGGTTAACCTGATGGCCTTTACGCCGGATTTCATCAGCTTTGCAAGTCAGGTTAGCAAGATTGAAACCGTGAGGCCCTACAATATGTTTGCCGATGCGGTGAAGGGGCTGTATCTGTACGGTTCTAAGGTAATGCTGCCCAAGGCAGGCGCCGTTTTGAAGGCGGCGGCCTAGTCGTTTACTCTCTCTTTTCTCTTTGACAATGCCGCTTGTGGGGAGCGGCATTGTCTTTTCTTTTTAATTTGCAAGGAGGGTCCATGAAAGAACCGACGGCTGAAACAAAGCCGAAACAGAACAGTCAAAGACGGGCAGATCCGGATCTCTACTCGGAGCTGGCCGTCTGGCTTTGCGAGAATCGGAAAACCAGGTTTAAAACCCGTATTCAGGGGACATTGGCACAAGTTTTAAAAAAATATCCGAATGATTACAAGTTACGTTTACTCCTCGTAAAGGAAGACAGTCATGAGCACGCTGCTGCAACTGGTTAACGAGGTTTTGCGGAGATCCGGCCAGATAGAAGCCAGTACGTTGACCAACGCACAGACGCCGGTGACACAGACGCGTGATTTTTTAAATGAAACGTATTTTGAGATGCTGCAACGTTTGAAAGTGCAGAGGTTGCTGAAGTTGGCGACGCTGAATACGGCAAACGGGACGACCTCATACAACCTGGCTTCGGATGCGGAGATTAACTCTTTGGTTTCCGATTCCGTTCTGGAAACTTCTACGCAAAGCCGTCTGTCCGAGGTGGATTACACGTATCCGCTTTCGCATGGCACGACTGTGACCGGTCGCCCAGAGTGTTTCTACCGGGTAGGCAGTCAGATTTCGTTCTATCCCATTCCGAATGATATTTACGCGATTCAGTACCAATATCAGGTAAAGCCGGTTGCACTCGTCAATGATGCGGATACCAGCCAGTTGCCGGTGGAATGGGAAAAAGTGCTGGTGTTGGGAACGCAAGCCAGGCTGGAAAAGTTTCTGGGAGAAGGTGGTAATGACACCTACATGCTGTACCGCGACGGTCTGGTTCAGCTGAAAAGCCGGGCGCCGCTCAAGCCCAAGTATCGTATGAAAGGATTTTACCGGGGACATACATAAGGATGCATGTCGATGAAGACATATCGTTTTTTTGAAAACACAGGGGGGATTAATCTTCGCGCCAACGATTTGTCATTGGCAAACGGTGAGGCCGAGGAAATCACCAATATGCATGCGACCTCGCACGGTAGCTGGACAAGCAACAATGTGGGGTACATTCATCTCAATGCGACACCGCTGAGTTCTGGGGCCAAGATAAGCAGCCTGTACGAGTATGTGACTTTGACGGGGCTGGCCTACCTGGTTGCCGTTGCCGGGACGAAGATGTATACCTTCGAGCCCAATCAGGGGACTTCGGTTGAGATTGCCGACGGTTTGGCTCCCGACAGGCGGATGAGCTTTGTGACGTTTAACGGTTTATTGATTGGGTGCAATGGTGTGGATGCTCCTAAAAAATGGGATGGGGCTGGCGCCGTAGATGATTTGCTGGGCTGGCCCCCGACGATTGCCGGGGTCACGCCGGGTCAGCCATCGATTTCTGACATTTTTGCCAACCGGTTGGTTTTCTCTGGAGATGTCGATAACCCTTCCATGGTGTATATATCCGAACTGGAAAATCCGGAGAATTTTACGCCGGGTGTCGGAGCTACATCGGCTGGGGCAATTCAAGTATCTCCGGGAGATGGTGAACGGATTACAGCGTTAAAAACACTGTTTCTTCCGTTGATGAATGAAGAAGTGTTGGTAATCTTCAAGGAGCGCTCAACCTACATTCTATCAGGCTCGGATGCCGACTCGTTCATGCTGCAAAAAGTATCGGACGAGTTTGGGGCGGTTAGCCATCATAGCGTGGTTCTGGTTGGAAACGAGTTGATGTTCCTGTCGAAAGAGGGAATGACTTCGCTTTCAACGGCCACAGTGCAGGGGAATCTAACCACCGGTTTTTTGTCGGATCGGATTCGTCCGCAGATTGAGAGTTTGAACCAGATTAGCCTCTCTGAAACGTTTGCGCTGCATTTGAGAAACCGACAAGAGGTTTGGTGGTTTGTTCCGGATGGCAGTGCGACGCAAAACCAGACGGTTCTGGTTTACAACTATGGCATTAGCCGGGCCTGGAGTAAGCGAACGGGGCTTGTTGCCGCTAGCGGGCTGGTGATGCACGGTAATATTTATACCGGCAATTACAACGGCATTGTCCAGCAGCAAATGAAGGGAAACAGCTATAACGGGCAACCCATCCAGTGGGTGTACCGAAGTGGCTTTCAGGAATTCTCGAATCCTCGAGTGCGAAAGCGAATCAAGGATATCGAACTTTTTCTCAGGCAGATTTCCAATGTGGATGTGACGGTCAACATGTACTGGGATTTCCGAAGAAGCTCTCATCATCGGCAAACCAGAACATTAACCGTTGTGCCCGACTCATCGAGCAGTATTTATAACGTTGCCCGGTATGGGCAGGATTATTACAACCTGCTTGGCTCATCCGTTTTTAAATTTATTCCTGCGGGATCCGGAAAATATTTTCAACTGGAATTGACCGGTCAGGCCAGCGATAAGCCGGTTGAAATCGAAGGGTGGACAGTCACCGTGATGTACGGAGGTTTTCGATAATTATGTCTCAAATTGCACGTTTGAAAGATTCTGAAATTTCCAATGGCAACCTGATTAATGCCGATGATATTGATTCGGAGCTGAACCAACTGGTTTCCGAATCGAATAGCCAGGATACCCGGTTGACCAGTCTGGAATCTTCTGCAATGACGATTGCGGGCGTTAAAACGTTTTCATCAACGCCTAAAATGGATCAGATCGATGAACGAACCTCTGATGTGGGCGTCACTCTGGATGGTGTTTTGCATAAGGATGGTTATATCAAGTTGAATCCGGCCACGCAGCCCTATGTGCCTGCTGCCAATGGAGAGCTTGGGTATGATTCAACCAACCATGCGTATAAAATCCGGGTAGACGGTACCAACCAGGATATTTACCATGCCGGAAATCTGGTTTTGCCGGTGACGAATGGTTATTCGGGTGGGAAACTGCCGGTTTACACCAACTCAAACACAATCACCATCCCGGCAGGTTTTACCATGATGAAACCGGATGGCACAATTTTCCACTTTGCATCCGATACTACGGTCGCTCTGAACGCGTCCGGTGCTGGAGGTTTGGTGGATGGTTCGGACGCCAATAATACGCACTACTATCTGTACGCCATTAAAAAATCCAGCGATGGAACGGTTTCGGTGGTTGCCTCTACGGTCAACGAAACAGCCTCCGGTTCGATTACGTTGCCATCCGGCTACGATCTAAAAACTCAGATTCCACTCTCTGTGTATAATGATGACTTCGCTAATATTATCCCGTTCGCAATGACCTGGATGAGCGGAAAACGGTCGCATACGGTTTTTCGCGACTATGAAGAGTCGGCGACGTATCGGGTGCTGAACGGCGGTTCATCTGCGACTTTCAGCACAATATCTTTAAGTATTCTTCCAGAAACGGCGATATTCACCGATCTCCATATCGATTTGTATGCAAACGGTTTCGGTACCGTGTACATACGGGCGACCGGATCGGGCTTAACAACCGGGCGCAAGGTGGGATACCAGTATTCGACTGACATGAATTATGCGTTCGTGACCGATGTGGTCTTGAGCGCATCTCGGCAGATTGATTACAGGGTTCCCACCGGCTTCGGCGCGGGGGATACCAGTATTTACGTTTACGGGTGGACTGAGGAGGTTGCATAATGCCTAAGATGTATTTGCGTCCTGTTGGGGACAGCTCGCGATATAGCGATGCTGCGGAGTACGATGCTCCTCCTTTTGAGCGCGAAGGCTTTGAGTGGGTGGAAGGCGATCCACCTCAAGAGGCTGTGGTGCATCGTCAGAAAACTCTGCTTGAAGAGTTGACAGACATTTTTAACGCGCAGCCCCTGGAAGTCCAGGTTGCATTTTATAATCTGGTCCCACAGGTTAAAACCGCTCTGGATGCGGACAGGTCTGACATTGCCCAGCTTATTATCCAGGAGGCTACTGTGCCGGCAGAGCTTGAAGCTGTTCGGGCAGCGCTATTGGAGAAATTTTGATGCCCTATGAGTTTTTAGAACAGGTCGCAATACAGGCCCCGATGCTTGGCGCTGGCACTATTGCCGGAGGTAGTGGCTTGATTGCGGTTTTGAGGCTTTTTAAAGTGTTTTCATCGCCGCAGGATGTTGAGCTGATGGGACAAACCTTGCGTGCCGAATTTGCGGAGAAATATGTCTCGAAGGAAAATCTGGAGGCTGTGCTGATTCCGATTCGTGAAGACCTGCATTACATCCGTCAAAGAATTGACCAATTGAGATGAGATAGGAGCCAATCCATGAAAAAGATGTTAGCTGTTTTGGTGGTAGTCTTTTTGCTGTGCGGACAATGGCAAAGCTTTGCTGCTTCCAGGCTTTCAGGTACTACGCATACAACCCACGTCAGCGGGCAGGACAACAGTAATGCCACGGTGACGCCTGTTAGTGCAACCAGCGGTCGGTCTATCCGTATTTACAAGATTTTTTATAAAACCGGTGGCGCGGATCATGTCACGCTGTCGTGTGGTGCGACCCCAAAAGCCAAATCGAAATACACCTTTGGCGCCGAGGGTGGTATTATGATGGACCTCTACCCCCTGTATATCGAGTGTGACGCCAATACGGCGCTCACCCTGACGAAAGCCACTGCGGGCACGCTGCTTGAGTATGATGTCTGGTATGACAAGGAAGCGGATTAATATGAAAAATATTTTGTCGTCTCTGTTGGTGCTGCTTCTTGTTCTTTTTATATCGATTACGTGTCAGGCCAGTAGTTTCTTTGGTGCTTCTCCGTTCTTGGGGGCTGGCATCTTCCAGTCTCCCAATTCCGATTTTAATCCGGAAGCCCAGGGGGATCTTCGGCTTTGGTATGATGAAACCGGTATGACTGCTGCGGCCTGGCCAAACCAGGCGGCAACGGGTGTAACCTACGATCTTGCCCAAGCGACCAGTGGCCAGCGTCCAACCCTGACTGCAAGCCAGCAAAATGGCTTTCCCGCTCTGGTATTTGATGGGGCTGATGATCGAATGAGCATCGCTAACGATGTGGTGCTGGATGGTGATTTTACGATCACGTTTTTATCAGCACCGAATGTGACAGGCAGCCAGTCGAATTATTTTGGGCATTCATCCGGAACCGGTCGCATTCGGGAAAGCAGCTGGATTCAGTCGCAATTTACGAACGATGCCGGAACCAGCGTGACACTGGCTCACGCACCCCTGGACACACACGAACATGTCATTACGTTTGTGCGTAACAGCACAACGGTGACACGATATGTGGATGGCATTGTCGATGGCGCTGCCACGGTCAGTGGCACGATTACCGTCAACACATTGGGCCGACAGTCTGGCGAACATTATAAGGGTAAGCATTATGAAATTCTGCTGTGGAAAGACGCACTGGATACCACAAAGCGGAAGCTGGCCGAGGCTTACCTGCGCGAAAAATATAACGTTGGCAAGTACATCATCGTGATGGGCCTCGATTCCGGCGCTCGTGGCGACGGCATCACGGACTTGACCACAACGATCCAAGCGCGTTTGGCGACTCATCTCAAAGATGAAGGTTACATCAGTTACGTTATCTACAACGAAGGTGTTGCAGGTACTAACATTGTAAATTCTCCGGGTGGTAACGACGACTTAAACGGCGACTTGCGTGCTGCGTCAGCCAGCGGCATTGACAACAAGGACTACAGCCAGTTTGGCGCCCCGCCGATACTATTGCTTTCAGCTATGGGGAATGACCTCGGCGCAGCCAATGCCACGCTCGAAACCCGGATGGTCACGTATTTAACCAACCGTAAAGCCTCTGCGGCTGCTTATTCGTACATCTTTGGGATGACACTGCCACCGATCATCAACACCGGTACGACGACGGTTGCGTTCTCATGGAATAGCCACTTTCTCGCATCGTCCAATATTACCAATGCAGGGATGACGGCGAAAACCAATATCAACACGCTCAGCCAGTTCGACGCCGACGGCGATTATAACGACACCACCTACTACCAGGGCGACAAACTGCACGTGACCGGCAATGCGACCGCATTGATTGAGCCGTTGATTTATAATGCCATCGAGCCATATCTGGAATAAAACTCAGAATTCGAAAAAACGAACCAAGGCGGTTTGAATGAATCCACAGAACATTCAATTAACGCCCAACTTTGCGTTGGGTGAGTTTTTACAGGCGGGGTTCGCCACACCTCCGCCGTGGATCCTGGATAATCTGTACCGGTTAGCCAACCGGTT
>CAZXUP010000062.1:0-11721 GCA_964643815.1 uncultured Vampirovibrionales bacterium | reverse complement strand
AATCAGGCGGCAGGGTTTCTACATCCCGGGCGATACACTCAATCAGGGGCTGGCTTTTGACGTGCTCGGTCACCCGTTCGGCAAAGCGTTCCCGGTCGACGGCCAGGGCTTTTCCAGCGGGCACCGCCACGCTGCGGGCAATTTTAAGCAATTCGCAGTCCAGTTGGGCCATTTCGGCTTTCAGCAAGCCGCTGGCGGTAACGTCATCATCCGAGTTCTGGGAGCCAAAGCTGTTGCTGCAGACAATTTCGGCGAAATGGGTGCTGTGGTGTGCCGGAGACATTTTTTCGGGCTTCATGTCGTATAGACGAACGCGAAATCCCTGCTTGGCAAGCTGCAATGCGGCTTCCGAACCGGCTAGCCCGGCGCCGATGATATCAATTGCGGGAGAGAAAGAGGGCAAAGTGGATATCCTTTTTACGGTCAATTATGAACCTTTGTAATGTGAAGTTTTGTTTCTTGAACGACGTTGAAAACCGCAGGAGAGCAGTATTTTGGCTCTTTTTTATATCAATTTAATATAAATATGAAATTTTTTAGCCTGAATGGAGGAACAATTGGTTGCGTTGAGAGCAAGAACCCTTTTTTTATTGTTTTTATTTATTTAGGAAAAATTAATCGTTGGGATTGAAGCGATATGACGAGCAGTAAAAAGCTTATTTTCCTAAATAGTGTCGCAAAGCACAACGCTTCTTTCCGGAGAGCATAATCTAGAGGACAAAGGAGACACCATGGGTTTTGCAGCAAGTCAAGCAAGGTATATGATCCTAACCGCTCGAAAGAGCGATCTGGAGCTGCAGGGTCAGTTTATCAACCAGGCTCGGTTGTCGTTGGCTAACATTACCGGTGCGTTGTTTACCGTCAGCGCCAACCTTGAGCCCGAATCCCCTGAAGCAGCACAGTTACAGGCACGTATCGCAGCCATTCAGGCTATCGATAAGGCGCTTGAACTCCAACTTCGCCGGGTAGACACCCAGCGAGACGCCGTTCAGACCGAAATCGAAGCCGTCCGGAAGGTTATCGGTAAAAACATCGAATCCACGTTTAAAACCTTCGGATAATTCAATCGCATCTCATCCGATGTAGGCTGAAAGACAAGGCTGGATTTATCAGATCAACCGCATCACCGACAGCAAATGGTTTGCATATTGATATGCAGTCAATCTCTGATTTGATGAATGGTTCTTATAGAGAGAACGTGTGAATTAACGACTGGATACCGGTTTAACCAGTGACAGGATGTTGGCTTGCGAAAAATATTGGCGAGCCACGCGTTGAATATCTTCTGCGGTCACTTGCTCAATCAGGGCCGGATATTTTGCGTCAAATTCATAACCGGAACCCAGCGTTTCATACAAACCGAGATAATAGGCCTGGTTCAGGTTGGTATTGTGCGCCAACGCGAAGCCGCCTGCCAATTTGCTTTTCGCTTCGCTCAACTCGGTTGCCGGAACCGGCTCGTTCTGGAGGCGTTTGATCTCGTCCATAAAGCCTGCTTTCACTTTTTCGGTATTCACCGGATCGGTGCCGATATAAATGACGAAACGGCTTTGCTCTTTGCGGGTGGGGTACATACTGCCTACCACGTAAGCCAGGCCCTGCTTCTCGCGCAAATCTACAAACAGCCGCGAACTCATGCCCGAACCAATCAGTGAGTTTATTACCTTGAGCGTCGTGTAATCTTTCGCTTCCAAAATAGAAGGCGCCAGCCAGCCTTGGGCCATCCAGACAGCCGAGAGCTGAGGCTTCTCTTCAAGCACGGTTTTGCTCTCTGCAACCGGTGTGACGGCAGGCGCATTGAAGGGGCTGGGTTTGCACCGGCGGCACTCAGGATACAGCGCATTCAAATTGCTGGCCATCACCTGCGGATCAAAATTGCCGACAACGGACACTACCATGTTATGCGGATGGAAATACAGGTGGTAATAGTCCAGCAGATCCTGGCGGGCAATCTTGTCGAGGTTGGCTTCAATGCGCTTGCCCTCGTTGCCGTAAGGATGGTTGGGGTAGAGGGACATATCGAGGTTTTCAAACGCAACCGTCGAAGGATTATCGCGGCTGGCCGAAATGGCCTGACGAATCTGTTCTTTCTTCTTGGCGATTTCATCTTCCGCAAATCTGGGTTGCGTCAACACATCCCGCAGAACGGCAAATAACTCGCCCCAGTCTTCCCGAATGGCCGAGCCCGTCACCTCGATGAAATCCTCATCGGATGAAACCGACAGGCTCATGCCCTGGCTTTCCAGTTCGCGGCTGATCTGCTCGGCTGTGCGGTTTTGGGTGCCTTGCATCATGACCGAACTGACAAGCGCTGCCGTACCGGGTAATGGCTCCACACTGGCGCCACCCTTGACGAACATCTTGATGGCCACCGTGCTTGAATCTTTCAACGGCAGCGAAAGCAATGTGATGCCGTTATCCAATACCCGTTTTTGGGGCTCTTGCGTTGTAGGCCTGGAAGCGGACAGGTTGCCGACTTGCTTGCTTTCGACACGGGCTGTTGGTATGGAGCCTGTCTGGTTGAGCAGGGCCAAATTGGCGTCTGTTTCGGCTTTGGTGTTGAGGCCCAGTTTGCTGGGCGCCAACTCGACCATCACAGCCCGATCCGGATGGATGTAAGTATTCAGCGCTTGTTGCACTTTTTCCAGCGTCACTTTTTCGACGTTGCTCACATGATCCAGGTAATTCTGCAAGCTGCCGATGGTGACGTTGTAGCCGATACTGGAAGCAACCCCCTTTGTTGTTTCGTTTTCAAAAATAAAGTCTTTCAGATACTGCGTTTTGGCTTTGGCCAGTTCCGCTTCCGTAATGCCTTTGGCTTTCAGCAGGCGCAACTGATGCAGCAGTTCCCGCTTCACGGCATCCCGGTTTTCAGGTTTCATTTCAGCGCCCAGCACCAGCATGCCCGAATATTTTTGTGTGTAATTCCCGGCGGACACATCCGTGGCCAATGGTTTGGTTTCTTTCAGCGCCTGGTACAAACGCGAGCTTTTTCCGCCGCCCAGCGCCAGCATGGCAATATCCAGCGCGTACACGTCTTCCGGTTTTTGTTGGGCCGGGCCCAGCATGGCCAATGCGACATACGTTTGCGAAATGGTCGGATTCTCTAACACTTTGGCTTGCGCGGCGGCAGGCGCGGTTACCATGCCGGTTTTGGGCGCCTGGTAATGCTTCGGCGCCTGGAAGGGCGGCGCCGGGAACACTTCAGAGACAAGCTTTTTCACCTGTTCCGGGTTCACATCGCCGACAATGACGGTGTTGAAATTTTGAGGCTGATACCAGTAGTGGTAATACTCCAAAATCGATTCGCGCGGGATGTTGGCGATGTTTTCCTTGGGGCCGAGCGTATCCAGCGCGTAACCGTGGTTGCCGTAAAACAGTTTGGCCAGTTCCACAAACACCTGGCGATCCGGATTGTCGTTGGCGCGGTTGATTTCTTCCTGCACCACTTTGCGTTCTTGCGGCAGCTCATCCGAGGGAATGGCCGCGTTCAGCATCATATCGGCATGCATGCGCAACGATTCCTCGAAATTGGCGCTGGCGGCAGTGATATAGTAATGCGTGAAATCATCGCTGGTGGCAGCATTAAATTGAGAGCCGCGCGCTTCCAGAAGCCGATCAATTTCACCTGGTTTGTATGTGTCGGTGCCTTTAAACAGCAGGTGTTCCAGAAAGTGTGAAACGCCGTTGATTTTGGCGGTTTCGTTGACGGAGCCGGTTTTGACCCAGGTATCGATGGTGACGATGGGTTTGCTGTGATCTTCCCGAATGTACAGTGTCTGGCCGGTCGGCAGTTTATATTCAATCACTTGGGGGGTGATGTTGTCGGCCCAGGTTGCGGGAGCGTTGCCCAGCAGCAGGCTGATGGCCAGCGTGATAGTCAATAAAATACGCACCCGGCGTTTGGGTTGCGACAAAATATTCTTTCCTGCCATTCGGCTCAACCTCTCTATTGTTGCGCTCTCATTGGGGTCATCTCGATGCTGCGATTATATCAGAAACCAAAAAACCCGCACTGGTTGTCAATGCGGGTTTTTGTTGAGTTAATGATCAGGTAGTACTCCTCAATGATGTTTCAAGAGGCTTTAAACGGCCCGTATCTGATCTGCAAAGCGTTGATATCGACTAGCTAAGGACGTATTTCTTGGCTGCTCTTTTGCTATGTTTGCGGTGTATTTGCTGACGTGTTTAACTTGTAAGCCATGTGCCTGAATTTCCCGATCCAAGTATTCCAGGAGCATTTTTTTCGCTTTTGGCTTCAGTTTTTTGACCTGCTGTTCTACTTCTTTGTCAGTAACACATATTTTGTTTTCATAAAACCAACCCAAAACCTTGTTAGCTTTGACTCTGGAGCGGCAGTGAACAAATCCGAGTCGATTTAAAAAGTGTTGTATTGGAGTCAGTGTATTGCGTTGACACGCGTGAATCAGCTCGTGAGCCAGATCTTCGACACTCCTAGATCCCAAGGGGTGCTTCACCTTATTCATTGAAAAATTGAAACTGGCTCCTGCGTGAGGTGGGATGTACTTACTTTCCATTTCCTCAATCTTGAGACCCTTGATATGCTTTTTGGCTGTGTCGCTTAGAGAGACAAAATCGCCATGCTTGGCCTTCTGAAGGATTCTTAGCCACATATCTTCAATTTGCTGCTGGCGAGCCATCACACCTGGGACGCGCAACGCCTTGAAGCCGATTTTATTCCACATAAACCACTATCCCCTCGATTGAACGCGAAACTCTTAGGCTTAAAAACAAACCCAAAAGTTTTGGTGCTAGTTAGCCCAACAACAAGGAGAAGATGGCTTTTTAGAGGCTTAAACGCGCAGGTAGGCTTTGACGCCTTGAAACAGGGCGTTGAGCAGGCCGATGTTGGACATCGGATCGATGCCGCCTGCGGTTAAATATTGCTGGAAACGCGCTTGCCAGTAGGGATAAATCTCTTCACGGCCCAGCTCCAGCACCCCACCAATCGAGGACAGCTTGGCCCAATCCAGGGGCATGGGCAACGATCCGCGCCACATATCGACAATCTCCAGGCGCTGGTTGCGGGCAAAGCGCTTCAAAAACTGCACATTGCTCAAGCCCTGATCACGCTGGACGGATTTGAGGAACTCAACACCCGGATCGATCAGGCGGGGTTCTTCGGGGCGTTTGTACTCCGGAAACGATTCGGGCTCAATGCCCATCACGACGGCAACCCGCTCTAATGTGGTGGTGCGGGTCGAAAACGCGATGTTTTCGTCAATCAGACTGTAAACGTAAGACAAGGTCACGCCGATCATTTCGGCAAAATCTTTTTTATGCAGGCTGCTTTCTTCCAGAAACTGCACCAGGCGCTGGCTGCTGTTTGCCTGCCCACTGCCCAGCAAGGCGTCTCTGATTTCAGTGGATGTGGTGACCATTAAATCCCCCTCTTGCTATCGATTGCGAAATTGATTGCGAACTCTCTGCCTATCGACAGGCAGGACACTCTCTGGTTGGATGTTCTGATTGTGGCTGAAGCTGCCAGCATCTCTCAGACCTTTTTTGTAGAGGAATACGAAAGAATGGAACTATTCTAGCAAAAAAATTTAAGACGGATGTCAAAGTTGAACCAATTTTGAATAGATTTGAACAAAAATTGAGGAAAATGTCTCAGGCGATCAAACATGGAGATGTGTCCAGGCAGTGTTAATGAATGTAACATTCATTATACAAACGAGAGCGTTTTCAGCCGCTATCGGCTACACTGAATGTTAACCAACGGTGAGAAAGTGACTAGGTCTAATTAAAGGTAGTTTCCATGACTGAAACCGAAGTCAAACTGGATGAACTCCAGCAGAGTATCGAACATTTGTCGGCTATTTCTCAAGACGGTTGGGTCTTGAAGTGGGGTGAAAGCCCCCAGACGGCATTTGAAATCGTGTGCCGCAAGGCAAATGCCCTGCAAGTGGAAAGGCTGGAGTCCCTGATCAACGATGGGCACCGCAAGGCGCTGGTTGATCTGAAATAAATTTTGTTCGCGCCGAACGCGGGTGATGCCTACCCGAAGCGGATAGCGGCTTTGGTGTGTCTTGTGCTAGGCTGAAGGCATGCAGGTGTTTGCCATCGAGTCGGGCTTTCAAAGCGGCGTCTATAACATGGCGCTGGATGAAGCGTTGCTGGAAATGGTGCGGGCGCAAGCCAAACCGGTTCTCGTTGTCCGAACGTACCAGTGGGAGGCGCCAACGCTCTCCCTGGGCGTCAACCAGGCGGTTCGGGATATCCGATTTCTGTTGGATTTTTATGGCAAGGAGCATCCTGTGGAAACGGTGGTTCGCCGTCCAACCGGAGGGAGAGCCATTTTGCACGGTGCGGATGTTTCATTTTCGTTGATCACCAACGACCCGGCTATTTTGCGATTGTCTTTGAAAGATGCCTATGCCGTGCTTTCCGGCTGGGTGCAAACCTCCCTGGTTTGCCTCAATCTGCCGGTGGCGTTTAGTAGCACGGCGAGCGGTAAAGATTACCTGCGCTCGCCGGTCTGTTTTGAGACTCATACGCCGTCCGATCTGTTGGCGTCAGACGGGCAAAAACTCGCTGGCAGCGCCCAGTTGCGCCGGGCAGGCGGATTGTTGCAACACGGTGCGGCGTTTTTGCAGCCGTATCAAGTTCGGGCGGAAGGTTTCAGCCAGGCCTTGTTTGATACCGTCGCCGCGCATTATTCAACCACCCCGGAAGCCTACCCGCTTCAGGCTATTCAGCCTCTGCTGACAAGGCTGGAAGCCGATTATTTGAAAACGTCCGGCGAGATTTTAGCCAGTGCGTCCACCACCATGGGGTCCCACTTGGAACCGGCTTCTTTCTGAAGCGTTTTCAGGGCATCCGCATGGCTTAAGGGTTTGCCGCGATACGGGCGTTCCTGCGTCATGCCATAGTAGGCGTTGGCGACTGCCAAAATACGAGACCCCAACGGGATGCTTTTGCCTTTTAAGCCTTCGGGGGTGCCAGAACCATCCCAGCGTTCGTTTTGGGAATGCACGTAGGGCACGATTTCCGAGAGGAAATTGATTTTGACCAGCAGGCTCACGCCCACGTTCGGGTGATCGCGCAGATGATCCCATTCGGCCGGGCTGAGGCTTTCTTTTTTGCTGATGAGTTCTTTCGGGATGTGCACCTTGCCCAGTGAGCCGACCAAGCCTGCGATATAGGTGAGATCAATGGTTTTCTCGTTGAGTTCCAGCGCTTCGGCAATGGCCTGGGCCAGTTCGCCCACCATTTTGGAATGCCCGCGCGTGAAGTTCTGCCGGGCGTCTACTGCCATTGACAGGGCTTCGACAAACTCCTGCTGGTGAATGCCGAGATCGGCGATGCTTTCGGTAATTTGCGCCCGGATGTTCAACAACGTATTAGAGTCCAGACGGTCGCTGGCAATTGTGCTCTGGGCTTCCGCCACCAGGTGTTGCAAGCGCATCGAGGTAACAAAAACGCGCGCGGTCACATCCGCCAGTTGCACCAGTTCCTCGCCAAATTTTTGGGCGGTATAGCTCTCAAGCACCAGCACGCCCATGCCCTTGCTGCCTTCCCGCAACGGGGTCGCCATCGCGCTTTTGGTTTTGTGCTGGTTGATACGCTTGAGGGGGTGCCAGTTGGGAATTCTGCTGATATCGGCAAAGGTGCAGGTTTCAAATTGCCGGTACATATCGCTCAAAAAGTCATCCGCTTTCACGCTGATGCCGATCTCCCAGCGCTGGCTGTTGTCCAGTGCTACCGAGGTGCCGGTCAGGCTTAGCGATTGGTCGCCAGTGTCTTTAGTGGCTACCTGAAAGACATGGCAGGCATCCAGTTGAAACATGCCGGTCAGCGTGGCGGCAATCGAGTCGTAAATCAGAAAACCGGCTTGTGCGCTCAGCCCCAAAATGCCCAGGGTCTTGTCCATCGAATAAATATGGATCAGCTCTTCCAGTTGGGCCTTCAGTTTTAGTGGGTCATCGGCCAGGCGATGGCTGATTTTGGTCAGCAAATCATCCGAGATAAAGCTTTCCGCCACAAAGTCGCCGATGTTCAGCGCGTAAATGGCTTCCATAGGGTCGCGCTGCTCATCGCTGTGCGTTGCTGCTTTGGCGTGGGGCTTATCCAAGATGGGTCTCCCAGGGTTTGAAAAGGCTGTTAATGCGCTTACGTGGATAACAGTCTTGTACGAAGGGCTGTCTTTGAAGGGATGTGTATCCTTCATCGGCGGCTGGAAAAAACTCTTTAGAAAAATCTTTGAACCGTAATAACACTTTACCAGATCCCTCGTCTGGCGCGATTTGCAATAAAAAGGCCCGGCATAGTGCCGGGCGCGTTGGTTTTCCCCTTCAAGCAAACCAAACATGAAGATTGCGTTTAGCTCACTCCAATCAGCAGGCTGTTCCTGGTTGCTCTGTGTTTATCCCCGTTGCTTCCAAATCCCTTCGCGATTCCCTTCCTGTATATCGTCAATTCCCTTCGCTCCCAAGCAAAAAATGGATTTCCGTACCTTGCGCTTTCAGAAGCATGAACGCGGTTTGCGATTTTTTTGTGTCAGGCTTCAAAAGCTTGTTTTTAGTGTGTTTTGTCTGATTATGGTGAAGTCGGCACTTTGGGTGTAACGTTTTCTTAATGCGGGTCTGTTGGGTGCAGGCTGCCGGATAGGATTTGGGACTTGTCACACGGGCATGGAATGGTTAGGCTGAAAGAGCAGAGGCTCGATTGATAGAGAACGAGAGAGGAAAAACCGCGCCTTGCAGAGCTTGAACATGTCAGAAACCCGACTTGCGTATGCGATTGAAGCAGACGCGCTTGCCAAACGCTTTAAAAGCGCTGGCGGGTTCGTCAACGCGTTAAACGGGGTCAGCTTTCAAGTCAACCGGGAGAGTGTCTTTGCGATTTTGGGACCAAACGGTGCGGGAAAAACCACGTTGCTGCGGATTTTAACAACCGTGATGCGTCCCAGCGCCGGAACCGCCCGGATTGAAGGGTATGAAATCGGTCGGCAGAATATCGAGATTCGGCATCTGATTGGGATTGTGGCGCAGGACAATCATTTTGACCGCTACTTAACGGCCTGGCAAAACCTGATGCTGCATGCGCAAATGCACGGCTTGGAAAAGCATGAGGCAGAAAAACGGATTACCGAATTGTTGCAGAAGGTGGGTTTGTACGAGCGTCGATCCGATTACCTGGACAATTTTTCTGGTGGCATGCAGCGGCGTGTGGCGCTCATTCGGGCGTTGATTCACAAGCCGAAAATCTTGTTTCTGGATGAGCCGACGACGGGCCTTGATCCGGCAGCGCGCCTGGAAATCTGGCAGACGATTCAGGAATTGAAACAAAACACGACGGTCATTTTAACGACGCATTACATGGAAGAAGCGGATCGTTTGAGTGACCAGGTGATGATCCTGAATCACGGGCAGGTGATGATGATGGGCACGCCAGCAGAGTTGAAACAAAAAATTTCACCACAAGAAACCTACGAGTTGCACTTGCGACGGCCTGCTGCGGCTGAGTACCTCGAGAAATTATCGTCGATGATTCAGGATGCGGAGATAGTGCAGCCGGATGTGCTGCGGTTCAAACTCAACCGCCCCGATGACTGGGCGGCAGTGGCGGCGCAAATCTGCCCGGAGGATTTGCAATCGATCGGTCCGGTGCAGGTGGATATGGAAACCGTGTACATGTCGGTGGCAGGTCAACCCATGCCCGCAAAGGTTGGTAGGTGATGAAGCTGGTGTATTTTCGCCAGGGCGTTTTGCCGATTGCGCAGAAAGTATTGTTGCAGGAAGCGCAAGGCTGGATTAACGAGGCGGTCAACACAATCGCCATTCCGTTTACGTTTTTTCTGGCGTTTGGCTTGGGGCTAAAAGGTTATATCTCCGATGTGGACGGCGTTTCCTACATGGCCTTTTTAACGCCGGGCCTGATTACGATGACCATCCTGATGGAAGCGTATCGCACGGGGGCCTGGGGTTTGTGGCTGGATCGCTGGCACCAGAAGATGCTGGATGAGTATCGGATTAAGCCTGTTCACATCACCGATATTATTATGGGCGAGATTTTGGGCGGTTTTGTGGTGGCGTTGCTCAAAGGCGCTGTCGTGGCGATTATTTTGCTGCTGTTTTCGCCGGTGGCCATTCAGTGGCAGGCGCTGCCGTTGTATTTCGCGCTGGTGTTTCCGGGCTGTATCTTTTTTACCTGCCTGGGGTCGATGGTGGGCACCAGTTTTTCCAAGCCTGATAACATTGCGCAATCACAGACGATTTTCATTACGCCGCTATTGTATCTGGGTGGCTTGTTCTTTCCGATTGCGGCGTTACCGGATCAGGTTCGGCCCATTATCCAGTGGCTGCCCACTACGGCGGCGTTTGAAGGCGGGCGCTCGGTACTGCTAAACGGAACTATTGAGCCACATTACATGGTGGTGATGTTGCTTGCCGCGTTGCTCAGTTTTGCCGCCGCCACATGGCTGTTTGCTGAAAAGCTTTCGGAGTAGGCAGTAGTTACGTTCATCAATTTGCCCTGAGGCATCTGTCATTCTCGCAAAAGCGGGAAATGTTGTTGTGATTGATATTTCGGGATTTGCGAAAAAGATTTCAGTAAATCAGTAAAGTTTTGTAACTTGCTGCCGAAACTCTTGAGTAATGGATGCTCAAGGACTGAGCCCCGGGCAAACGGACTGCCTTCCGCGCAATCAAGCGATACGCCATCACACGGGGTATCGCCCTTGTTACAGAAAAGAAGAAGGCGCAGAGTGAGTTATGAACCAACCGCATTCCGAATCCCGATCCTATGCCCTCTCCAACTTGCCCGAACTGGCTCCGCTTAGCCAAACCCGGCAAACATCCGCCGAATATTTTCTGAAACTGGGGAACCGCCATTACAACAACTACCTCTCCCGCGCGCTGAAGCGCGATTTGGAGATGGCGATTGAGCATTACCGCCAAGCAATGGATATGAACCCCTCCTTGCCGGAAGCGCATGTCAAGCTGGCTTCTGCCTTGTGGGACAAAGGCGCCATTCATCTCGAGGCCGCTATTCATTTTTGCGAAACCGCCTTGGGCTTAAACCCGGATTATGCCGATGCCCATCTGTTTTTAGGCTATTTCCTGCGGCGTTCGGGTCGTCTGGATGAGGCCATGGCGCAGTTTGAAACGGCGATCACCAAGGCGGCCAAATCCCGCAAAACGAGTTCGGCCAAGGCTCGCATGGCGTTGGGCCGCGCCTTGATCCAAAAAGCCTCGGTAGCCTACGAGATGGCCTCACCCGACCGGGCCAAGCTGGCGGCTGCCGGTTTGCGTGAGTTTGCGTTTGGTTGCTGCCTGCTGCCGTCTGATCGGAATGCGTTTCAGGTTTTAAAAGGGTCATTTCTGGCGGATGTACAGATTTTTAGCCTGACGGGGCTTGGCCGTGTCTTCAAACTGCTGGGCATGCGCAAACAAACGATGGGGTTGTATCAGTGGGCGGGCAAGCGGCTGCCGCAAGAGCCGATTTTCTTTCACCTGCTGGGCGATTTGCATTTTGGAGAGCGGAATCTGGATGGTGCGATTTACTTCTACAACCGTGCCCACGAGCTGGACCCGGACGATCCGATGCTGAATAAGAAGCTGGGACGAGCGTATAACCATTGCCAGGATACGGCCAACGCCGCGAAAATGCTGGAGAAAGTGCTTCAGGCGGAAGTGGCGGATTTTGACACCATGTACATGCTGGCGCAAATCTATACGGATCGCAGCGAATACA
>CAZXUP010000061.1:7643-11911 GCA_964643815.1 uncultured Vampirovibrionales bacterium | reverse complement strand
GCGGGCTTTAATTTTTCCTTCGTTTTTTCAGTTTAGAGGCTGTTTCGGGCAAAATACTCCTGAATTTGGAGGATTTTTGGCCTGGAAAGGCCCTCAATTTTTTGAACATGCTTCCGATATACTAGTGTGGAAACCACGAGGCTGAGCATCAACGTGCCGGATACTTTTTTGACCGAAGACCCGAATGAAGCGGGCTTGCTGCTTTCCGGCAAGCTGCCGCCCGGTTTGGATGGCCTGAATCTGCCCTGGGAGACCCTGAGCACCATGATCCAGGGGAAGTCGCCCATTGATTTGACCACGATGCCTGTCTATAGTCGGGAAGAAGCCGCCAGTCTGGTCCTGAACTACGGGTTTGACCTGAGTATCCCGGAAGATATGGCTGAAATGGAAGGCTATTTCATCGAAGCGGTCAATTTCATCGAGCATCGCTTTCTCAGTCCGGCCATCCACTGGGGGGATTATGACGAACCGCTTTCTCCGGCGGAAAAAATCCCGAAAGCGGTGACCGAATCGCGAAATGTGCTGGATCTCATCCTGATTGCCTCCCAACAGGATAATCCTCACAGGCCTTGGGCGTGCGCATTGCTCAAGGTTATGCACACGCTGGTTTACATTCAAAACACCCCGCTCTACAAGTACCACTCCCAGGCCAGCGAAACCATTCTGGCGCGCTTCCGGGATATATTGCTGCCGCAAAGTGATGGCACGGTGATTCTACAGGGCTTACAGGGACGCCAGCTCAAGCTGTACACATTCGAGGCCAAGCACCACAAGCCACGAGAAAGCATCCTGATCAAGCTGTTGTGCAAAAAGGAAAATGTGGCCGAACACATATGGGATTTGGTCGGTGTTCGCCTGGTCACGTTTCATCCGGCGGAAGCGATTTTGGCGATTGAACTGTTGCGCGAACAGAAAGTGTTGCTGTTCCCCAATATCATTCCCAGCCGCTCTCGCAATACGTTAATCGATTTTGAGCATTTTCGAACCTTATACGAAACCCAACTGGAGAAATACCAAAATAACCAATGCAGCCTGGAAGAGATGCAGAAAATTTTTCAGACGGATCAGGTTGAAAAATCCGAGGAAACGCACGACACTGTTAATCCGCTCAGTTCGCCGGATTACCGGTCCGTGCACATCACCTGCCGTCAGTTGTTGAGAATTAAATCCTTCGGTAACCTCACCGAAACCCGGTTTGCCTTTCCGTACGAAATACAAATTCTGGACAAGGAAAGTTACCTGGAAAGCAAAGTGGGCCATGGCGCGCATGCCAGCTACAAGCAACGGCAACTGTTTGCGGCCCGCCGTCGCGTCTTGGGCAAACTGCTGAATGACAATGCCAATCCCCAGCGCTGAGCAGCAAAAGTTTTTGCAGTGCGTTTCTGATCGTGCTTTTTGTTTTCGCAGTGTAGAAGCAAGCGCTTTTGTTGAAGGCGATACGGGTTATTTGGTCTTCACATCGCAAGCGGCGGCGGGGGCGATTGGCAAAGCACAGGGCGAAGCCTTGCGGGATGCGTTGACCTCTTTAAAACAAAAAAAGCTTCGGCAGTTGGTGTTGTGGATCAATTCCTCCGGTGCGCATTTTGAGGAACCCATGCAAGGGTTGGCTTATCTCAACGTGTTTCTGGAAGCACTCTGGAAGTTTCGCGCCAAGGGTGTTCGCATCCGGGTTGTTTGTGATGGTTGGCTGTATGGGGGCATGGCGATGATGTTGGCAGCCGCCGCGCATGAGATTGTTCTCAGCGAGTCTGCGAGTATGGGGTTGTTTGGGGGGAAGGTTTTGCAAGGGCAGGTGGAGCTTGTGCCGAAGGTGGATTTTCAGACGAAGCATTTGCAGTTGAAACGAATCACTAATTTGTCTTTGCTTTAATCTCTGCTAGGGGGCCAGCCCCCTAGCGACCCCCGCGCGTGTCCCCCAGACCCCTCCGATTTACTGAAGGATGTGTTTATATGTTTCGTGTGCACACGTTTCTTCAAGCTCGAAAAAACGTGTTTTGATTGATTTTACCTTGTCGTATCAAAGTTGTGTCTCTCTCTTACTTGTCCTCTCTATCATCCCTACTCCCTCTGTCATTCCTGCGAAAGCAGGAATCCAGAATATTCATAAAAAAATGACCCATTTGAACGGGCCATTTTTTATTGTTGGTTTTTAAGCCGACGATGCTGTTTAAGCGGTGGCTGCTTGGGGCTGGCTGCGGTTGCGCCACATGGCCAAAATCACGCTGGCGTTGAAGATGCTGGAATAGGTCCCGGCGGCAATGCCCAAAATGATGGCCAACACGAAATCGCGCGTGGTTTCGCCGCCCCACAGGTACAGGGCCAGCATCGTCAGCAAGGCGGTCAGCGAGGTGTTGATGCTGCGTGCCAATGTCTGGTTGACGCTCATGTTCACAATCTTGATAAACGGCACCTTCTTGGTGAAGTAAAGCCGGTTATTCTCCCGAATCCGGTCAAACACCACAATCGTGTCATGCACACTAAAGCCAACAGCCGTCAGAACAGCCGTAATAAACAGGCTGTCTATTTCCGTATGGAACAGCGCGCCAAACATTGCAAACATGCCAATGACAAATATTGTGTCGTGCACTAGCGCCAGCATCGCGCAAATGGCGAAATCGAACTGGAACCGGAAGGTGAGATAGCCCACGATCAGAATATACGCCAATACCAGCGCCAGCAAGCCGTTGGTTAATAACTCGTTGGCCAACGCCGGACCGATGGAGTTCTTCTGCAACAGCGTAATATTGCCGTACTTGGCTTCCAGATCTTGCAAAATGGCCTGATCATCTTCAGCCTGCATGTGCTTGGCGCGGATGGAGACGATTGTCGCAATGCCTGACTCTTGTGAAGCGGCTTCGGTGCCAGCGGCTGAAACTGCTTCGGTTTCTGGTACGGTGGATTCAGGTTGTTGCCCTGTTTTTGATATCGGTGCGCCAACTTCTACGGCCTTCTGGTTGATGCCGACGCGGGGTTGCTGAATTTGAATGATGGATCCGGTGTAGCCTTTCTGATCGAAAACGTCATGGATATCCGGAATGTCTTGTTGGGTAATCGGTTTTGAAAAGCCGTACTCCAGCAACGTCCCGCCTTTGAAATCAATCCCCAGACGAACGGGGGCTTTGATCTCGGGATTCATGATATTGGCGACGGTAAAGTAGATGCCCGGTAGCAGGAACAGGATTGAGATGATGATAAGCAGCCAGCGGTATTTGTACACATCCAGCGGACCGTCTTTAAGATTTGTTGAGTTATCGGAAACGGGTTTGGACATAATCGAGTCTCTTCTCCTAATTCGGTCGCTTATACTTTGCCTGCGGCAATGGCTTCATCACGGGCGCCGCTGTTTCCCAGCGCCCCGCCAATCGGCTGGCCGCTGGCGTTGTGGAGGAGATACAGGAAAGTGCGGGTGACCGTGATGGCCGAAAACATACTGACGGCAACCCCGATGGCAAGCGTCAAGGCAAAGCCTTTGACCGAACCGGTGCCCATCATCCATAGCAAAAGACAGGTAATGAGCGTGGTGGTGTTGCTGTCAAAAATGGAGGGAAACGCGCGATCAAACCCCACTTCAATCGCTTTCCACTTCGAGCGTCCCGCTTTCAGTTCCTCAAGCGTGCGCTCGAAAATCAGGATGTTGGCATCGACCGCCATCCCGATACTGAGGATGAAACCGGCAATGCCTGCCAGCGTAAATGTCACGCCCACCATCATGAAGATGGCGAACGTCAGCAGCGTGTAAACCAGCAGGGCGGCCCCGGCCACCAGGCCCATCAGGCGGTAGTAGATGATCATGAACGCAAGGACCATACCCAGGCCAATCAAGCCTGCAAAGAGACTTTGCTTGATGGAGGACTGACCCAGCAACGGGCCGACCGTGTTTTCCTCGATGACGCTGATCTTCACCGGTAACGCACCGGCGTTGAGGGTATCTACCAGTTCTTTCGCCGTTTCATGCGTAAAGCGGCCTTCAATCATGCCTGCGCCATCCAGGATGGGTTCGTTCACCGAAGGGGCGCTGACCTGTTGACCGTCAAAAAAGATGCCCAATGGCGCGCGCGTGGGCGCCAGCTTGGTGGTCAGTTCGGCAAATTTCTGGCCGCCCTCGCCGTTCAACTCAAACATCACGATCCATTCGCCGTTTTGCTTGGTGCCGATATCGGCCTTGGTAAAGTCTTTTCCGGAAAGTCCCGTGTTCACCCATTCGCCTTTATCATCCAGGCGTTTGAATTCGAGATTTCCCACCCGGCCCAGCATCCGCTTGGCTTCTT